>DAITAE010000468.1:0-4089 GCA_036824445.1 Streptosporangiaceae bacterium
AGCGCTCACATGCCGGACGGCACGACCTGGACGGAACCGCGGGGCGGGTTCTATGTCTGGCTGACAGCACCAGACGGGGTGGACACGGTGGCGCTTACAGCGGCGGCGCGGGCCCGTAAGGTGGCCTACGTGCCCGGCCGCCCGTTCTACGCCGGGGATGCCGGAATCGCACAGATCCGGCTTGCCTACAGCCGGGTCGCTGATCATCTCATCGATGAGGGCGTTCGCCGCATCGGCGAGGTTCTCCGGACCGCATTGGAGGAAAAGTGAGCGACGCGGGGAGGCCTCCCGTGGAGGCTGGCGGGGCCGCAGCAGACGGCACCGGCGCGCTCGGCGCTGGGGGCACGCCGCCTGGCGGCGCAGCCAGCCACTTCACTACGGAGGCGCAGGGCGAGCGCGGCGGAATCGGCAGGTACGTCAACGTGGACACGCTGGAGCCGGTGGAGTTCGTGCCTGGGCTCGGGTTCCGCCCTGTTGTCGGGCAGCGGGCCATGGCTAACTTCGTCAGCTTCCAGCCACATGCAACCGCGCCGCGGCACGTGCACGAGGAAGAGCAGATCGTCATCGTGCTTGAAGGGGAGCTCACCTTCGACCTGGACGGGGACGTGCGCACGATGCGCAGGGGCGACGTGGCGGTCGTCCCATCATGGGTGCCGCATGCTGCCTGGACCACGGACAGTCGCTGCCTGGAGATCGACGTGTTCTGCCCGCCGCGTCAAAGCTTGCTCGAACTGGCCGAGGCACACGCTGCCGGGACGCAAACCGGCGTCGCGAAGGGGCCCGGCGAACCGGCTGCGGGCGACCCTGGCCAGCGGCCCGCGGACGGGCGAACGGACGGGGCATAGATGGAGCTTGGGCTGGCCGGCCGCCGCGCCATCGTCACCGGCGGTTCCAAGGGCATCGGCAAGGCCATCGCCGGGGAGCTGCTGGCCGAGGGAGCGGCCGTGACCATCTGCTCCCGGCACGCGGAAGAGCTGGAGACGGCCGCCGCCGAGCTGATGAAAGATGCGGCGGCCCCCGAGCTGATGAACCAGGTATCGGCCGACGCCGCCGGTGCCGCCTGGACCGTGCTGGCGATGCCGTGCGATGTGACCGAGCCCGGCCAGGTGACCGAGTTCATCGACGCCGCGACGGCCGCCATGGGCGGGCTCGACATCCTGGTCAACAACGCGGGCGCCGCCAGGCCCGGCCAGTTCGCCACACTGACCGACGACGACTGGCACACAGACATCGAGACCAAGCTGCTCTCGCAGATCCGCTGTACCCGCGCTGCGCTGCCGCACCTGCGGCAGAGCGGTGCGCCGCGGGTCATCAACATCAACGCCGTGTATGGCCGTTATCCCGATCCGGTCTTCTTCGCGACGTCGGTCAACCGGGCCTCCTGCCTCAGCCTCGCCAAGACCCTTTCCATGGAGCTGGGCCGTGAGGCAATCCTGGTGAACAGCGTCAACATCGGATTCGTCACGACGCCGCAGTGGGAGAACATCCACCGCCGGCGCGCACCGGAGATCCCGGCGGAAGAGTTCTTCGGGCAGCTTGCCGCCGACGAGGTGCCGCTCGGCAGGTTTGGGCGGCCCGACGAGGTAGCCGGGCTGGTTGCGTTCCTGGCCAGCGACCGGGCAACCTACATCACCGGGGCGTCGGTCGACGTCGCCGGCGGCATGGGAAAGTACGTCTAGGTGACTCCATGTGCCGCTTGCTTGGCTATTGTTCCCCGGGCAGCGCACCGGTCGCGAACCTGCTAACCGAGGAAGGGCTCCGCGGCTTCACCGCGCTGTCGGCCTTCCATGGCGACGGCTGGGGCATGGCCTGGTACAACACCGACGGGCCACACGTACAGAAGTCCACGCGGCGCGCAGAGGACGAACCGGATTACGGCCGGCTGACTCATCGCGCCCTGGGAGACATCGGCCTGGTGCACCTGCGGTGGGCGACGCCGGGCCTGGGCATCGGCTACCACAATTCCCACCCATTCCGTTACGGCCCTTACACGCTCGCGCACAACGGGGCTGTTCACCCCCAGGACCGGCTTGGCGAGATGCTGCCTGCGGGATGGGAACGGCGGCTCACCGGGACAACCGACAGCGAGCGCTACCTCCTGCACATCATGTGGCGGCTGGAGCGGCGGGGCGGCGATGTGGTCGCGGCGATCGCCGACACGGTAGCGAGCATCGGAAGCCGGTATGCCGTCAATAGCCTCAATGCAATCCTGCTGTCACCGGACAAGATGTATGCGATCTCCTGGCACGATCCGGCCAGGATTCCAGAAGCTGAACTGCGGCGGCGCGGGCTGGCCAGCACCCCCGAGGAGATCGCCGGGTACTTTCACCTCGCCTACCGGATGACCGCCGATGCGGTGGTCGCCGCCAGCTCTGGATGGCCCCAGCCCGGCTGGACCGCGCTGGCCAACCAGAGCGTGCTCGTGGTTGACCGGGCCACGCTGGAGATGTCCGTATTCTCGCTCGATTCCGCGCCCACGGCATCGGGGCGCGTCGTGGCGGGGTGACCACGGGCTCGAAGAGATCCGCCCTCGCTGCTGACCACGAAAGAAGCTATGGTGCACCGCTGGGCTAGGTGGCACTATCTATGTAGCAAGAGCACGTACCAGCGCCTGCCACCCGCCGTCGAGCCATATCCGCGGCGTGTGAAGGCGAGCCGGGCCAGGTTGAGCACACGCGAGCGGGTGCTCATGGGAGGTGTTCCATGGCGCAGGACATGACCAACGACAGGGCCATGATGTCCGAGCGGGACATGATCTCCGAGAAAGTCGCGCCCACCTTGGTCGGCAGGATGCTGAACTCCTTCGACCTCGTGGTCATCTTCGTGGCCCTCGTCCTGTTCATACCGAACGCGTCAACGGTGCAGTTCGCCGGGTCCGCTGCATTCGTGTTCTGGGGCCTTGGGTTTCTGACGTTCCTTATCCCGGGTGCCCTTGTCACCGCGCAGCTGGGGCGCATGTTTCCTGAGGAAGGCTCGCTGTACGTGTGGACCCAAAAGGCCCTGGGTCCGTTCTGGGGATTCTTCGCGGGGTTCGTCGCGTGGTGGCCGGGTGTCCTGGTCATGATCCTGGCGGGGGCACTTGTGGTGTCGCTGTCGCAGGCGATTGATCCCACCCTGTTCACCAGGCCATGGCAGCAGGGGCTCATCGTGCTGGCCGTCCTGTGGTTCTCGTGCCTTCTCGGAACACTGCGCTTCCGGCTGACTCAGAACTATGTGAATGTCCAGTTCCTGCTCTACTCCTTCTGCCTGATCATGATCGGGATCTCCGGTTTCGTCTGGCTGGCCAACGGGCACCACGCCGCCAACTCCTTTGCCTTCCATGCCTCTGCCCTGAGCGGATGGGGCCAATGGACGTTCTTCTCGACCGTCGTTCTCGCGCTTCTCGGCATCGAGGTGCCCTTGAACATGGGTGCCGAGATCAAGAGCGAGAAGTCCATCAAGCGCTACCTGTTCTGGGGCTGCCTGGTCGTGATCGTCGCCTACCTCTGGGCTACCTGGTCCAACATGGTGGTCGTCCCGGTTGACAAGAACAACGCCACCTACGGCATTGTCCAGACCGTGCAAATAGCGCTCAGTCACACGCTCGGCTCGTGGGTGGCGTTCATCCTCGTGCTCATCTTTATCTCCGACACCGTCGTGTATAACTACTCGTTCGCGCGCCTCATGTTCGTGTCGGGCCTGGAGCGGCGCCTTCCTCGCCGGTTCGGGCGGGTGAACCGGAACAAGGTTCCCGCCAACGCCGTTCTCGCCCAGACCGTGATCGCCTCGGTCGCCACCGCGATCATCTATTTCCCGATCCAGTCAGCCAGCTCGAACTACTCCACCAAGGTCTACCTGGTACTGCTGGCCGCGGTAACGGTGGTGTGGTGCACATCGATGGTGCTGCTCTTTGGCGACGTCTTCTTTGTCCGGCGTTCGTTCCCCGAGAGATTCAAGGAATTCCAGCGCACTCCGTGGGCCGTGCTGGCCCTGTGCGGGGTTGTGGGCATTGCCGCCGACGTGGCAGCTGTCTTTCTGCTGTTCTGGGCCCCTTGGGCGCCCATCTTCACGAAAGCCGGGTGGGGTCTCGCCGTGGGGGCGATCGCGGTA
>DAITAE010000469.1:0-4080 GCA_036824445.1 Streptosporangiaceae bacterium
CGGGACCAGCTTGTCCTCGCGCAGCACGTCGTCCTGGAAGTAGCGGTCCTTGGAGAAGGACCGGCCCCGCATGGCCCCCAGCGACCCCATGCCCCGGTACTGCTTGTACTGCTTGCCGTGGATGAACACCATCTCGCCGGGCGCCTCCTCGCATCCCGCGAGCAGGCTGCCGAGCATGACCGTATCCGCGCCGGCCGCGATCGCCTTGGCGATGTCGCCGGAGTGCTGGACGCCACCGTCCCCGATCACCGGCACCCCCGCCGGGCGGGCCACCCGCGCAGCCTCGAAGATCGCGGTGACCTGCGGCACGCCGACGCCGGCCACGACCCTGGTGGTGCAGATAGATCCGGGCCCGACCCCCACCTTGACACCGTCGGCGCCGGCGTCGACCAGCGCCCGCGCGCCGGCCTGGGTGGCCACGTTGCCGCCGATCACGTCCACCCGGATGTTCGCCTTGACCTGGGCCACCATGTCGATGACCGCCTGGGCGTGACCGTGCGCGGTGTCCACCACCAGGAAGTCCGCGCCCGCCTCGGCCAGCGCCTGCGCCCGGTGCTTGGCGTCTTCGCCCACCCCGATGGCCGCCCCGACCACCAGCCGTCCCGCGGCATCCTTGGTGGCGCTGGGGAACTTCTCGCTCTTGGTGAAGTCCTTGACGGTGATCAGGCCGGACAGCCTGCCCGCATCGTCGATCAGCGGAAGCTTCTCCACCTTGTGCCGCCGGAGCAGGTCGAGCGCGACCTCCCTGGTCACGCCGACCGGCGCGGTCACCAGCGGCATCGGGGTCATCACCGCCGATACCGGGCGGCCGTGGTCGGCCTCGAACCTGATGTCGCGGTTGGTCACGATGCCGAGCAGGACGCCGTCGTCACCGGTCACCGGCACGCCGGAGATGCGGTACCGGGCGCACAGCGTCTCCACCTCGGCGACCGTGGCGTCCGGGCCACACGTCACCGGGTTGGTGATCATGCCGGCCTCCGAGCGCTTGACCATGTCGACCTGATGCGCCTGGTCCTCGACCGAGAGGTTGCGGTGCAGGACGCCGACCCCGCCGTGGCGGGCCATGGCGACCGCCATCCGGGCCTCGGTGACCGTGTCCATGGCCGAGGAGACCAGTGGGAGGCGCAGCGTGATGCTGCGGCTGAGCCTGGCGGCCGTGTCCGCATCCCCCGGCAGGATCTCCGAGTGGGCTGGCAGCAGCAGGACGTCGTCGAAGGTCAACGCCGGAGGACCGAACTTGGTCTCGTCAGTCATGGCACCTTCCCGGGAGGGAGTCCGGTCTAGACAGTCTATTGACGACCGCGGCGGCGGCTCGCCCGCAGCGCCGAAGCGCGGCCGGGCGGGCGGGGCCACCAACCGGGTTGGTGAGCCGGGCGGGTCACCAGCCGAGCTCGGTGAGGCGGGCGTCGTCGATGCCAAAGTGGTGGCCGACCTCGTGCACGACGGTGCGCCGCACCTCCTCGACCACCTCGCGCTCGGTCTGGCAGACGGCGCAGATCGCGAGCCGGTAGATGGTGATCCGGTCGGGCAGCACCCCGGCGTAACCCGTCGTCCGGCTGGTCAGCGGGATTCCCTCATAGAGGCCGAGCAGGCCCGGCGGGCCGGGGTCATGCTCGACCGTGACCGCCACGTTGCTCATCAGGCGGCCCAGCTCCTCCGGCAGGCCGTCCAGCGCCTCCCCGACCATCTCCTCGAACCGGGCCGGGTCCACCTCGATCATGAGCCTCACGCCCGGAACGCGATCAGGCGATCGATTCCTCGACCGCGAACGCACGGAGCCGGGCCAGCGCCCGGTGCTGGGCGACACGAACCGCTCCTGCCGACATGCCCAGGACGTTACCCGTCTCTTCCGCCGACAGTCCCGTTACGACCCGCAGGATCACCAGCTCACGCAGATGGACTGGCAGCCGCGCCAGCAGCGCCCTGGCTCGCTCCGCCTCGAGGTAGGCCACCACGGTCTCCTCGGGCCCTGGCTGCTCATCGGGACCATCGGGCAGGTCTTCGGTGGGCACCGCCAGCCTGGCGGCGCTGCGCATCGCGTCCGCCACCTTGTGCGCGGCGATGCCGAACACGAATGAAGCGAACGGCCGCCCCATGTCCCGGTAGCGCGGAAGCGCGGAAAGGACGGCGATGCACACCTCCTGCGCCACGTCGTCCGCGACGTGGTAATGGCCGGCGACTCGCCCCAGGCGCGCCCGGCAGTACCGGACGATCATCGGCCGGATATGTACCAGCAGCGACTCGATCGCGGCGGGCTGGCCGAGCGCGGCCCGGCTGGTGAGATCGCGGAGGCCGGCGCCGTCAGCCCGGCTGCCGCCGCCCGCACGGGCCCGGCCGTCTCTCCGGTCACCTGCGCCCGCCAGGCCCGCTGCCGCGGCCCTGCGGCGCGGCTGAGCACGGCCCTGTGCCCATCCCTCGCCCCCCACCGGGCGGATGAGGCGCCGCTCCGTCACGAGAGCATGATTCCCCCGGAGCGGCGCCTTCACCCGCCTTACCCTGGCGGGCGACCAGAAAGGTCAGTGCGCGTGCCCGTGGCCGTGTCCGTGGCCATGGCCGTTCGCCTCGGCTTCCTTCTCCGGCTTCTCGGTCACGAGCGCCTCGGTGGTGAGCAGCATGCCGGCGATCGAGGCCGCGTTCTCGACCGCGGAACGGGCCACCTTGACCGGGTCGATCACGCCCTGCTCCATCAGGTCGCCGTAAGCGAACGTGGCTGCGTTGAAGCCCTGGCCGCGGCCGAGCCCGGCCACCTTCTCGACGACGACGCCGCCTTCCTGGCCCGCGTTCTCGGCAATCCAGTAGGTGGGAGCGCTCAGCGCGGCGCGCACCACGGCGACGCCCCTCGCCTCGTCCCCGGTCTTGCCGAGGTCACCGAGTTCGGCGGCGGTGTGCACGAGCGCGCTGCCGCCGCCCGCGATGATCCCTTCCTCGATCGCCGCGCGGGTGGCCGAGACCGCGTCCTCCAGCCGGTGCTTCTTCTCCTTCAGCTCGACCTCGGTCGCCGCCCCGACCCGCAGCACGCACACCCCGCCGGACAGCTTGGCGACGCGCTCCTGCAGCTTCTCCCGGTCCCAGTCGGAGTCGGTGTCCTCGATCTCGGTCCGCAGCTGCCGGACCCGGTCCGCGATCGCTTCGGGATCACCGGCCCCGTCCACGATCGTGGTGGTGTCCTTGGTGACCACGATGCGGCGGGCCTTGCCGAGCTTGTCGAGGTCGGCCAGCTCCAGCGTGAGCCCCAGCTCCTCGCTGATCACCTCGCCGCCGGTCAGGATGGCCATGTCGGCCAGCATGGCCTTGCGCCGGTCGCCGAACCCGGGCGCCTTGACCGCCACGACCGACAGCAGCCCGCGGATCCGGTTGACCACCAGGGTCGACAGTGCCTCACCCTCGACGTCCTCGGCGACCACCAGCAGCGGCTTCTTGGCCTGCGCGACCTTCTCGAGCAGCGGCAGGAAGTCGGGCATCGCGGAGATCTTGGCGGCGTGCAGGAGCACGTAGGCGTCCTCCAGGACCGCTTCCATCCGGTCCTGGTCGGTGATGAAGTAGGGCGAGATGTAGCCCTTGTCGAACTGCATCCCCTCGGTGAACTCAAGCTCGAGTCCCATGGTCGGCGACTCCTCGACGGTGATGACGCCGTCCTTGCCGACCTTGTCGAAGGCCTCGGCGATCACGTCGCCGATCTGGCTGTCCTGGGCCGAGACCGTCGCCACGTGCGCGATCTCCTTCTGCTCACCCACCTCGCGGGCGGCCTTCAGCAGCAGCTCCGACACGGCGGACGCCGCGGCGTCGATGCCCCGCTTGAGCTCGATCGGGTTCGCTCCCGCCGTCACGCTGCGCCGCCCCTCGTGGACCATCGCCTGCGCGAGCACGGTGGCCGTGGTGGTGCCGTCGCCCGCGATGTCGTTGGTCTTGGTGGCTACTTCCCTGGCGAGCTGAGCGCCCAGGTTCTCGTGTGGGTCCTCAAGCTCCACCTCGCGGGCGACGGTGACCCCGTCGTTCGTGATCGTGGGAGCGCCCCACTTCTTGTCGATGACGACGTTGCGGCCGCGCGGCCCCAGCGTCACCTTCACGGCGTCCGCGAGC
>DAITAE010000470.1:0-2263 GCA_036824445.1 Streptosporangiaceae bacterium
AGAAGCTGGCCGACGACGTGGACGCGATCCTGGACGAGATCGACGAGGTGCTGGAAGAAAACGCCGAGGAGTTCGTCCGGTCCTACGTCCAGAAGGGCGGGCAGTGAGCGGCGCCGGGCGCGAGGCCCGGCCAGAGCAGTAGGGTCAGGGCAGGGACCAACGCTCACTAACCGGAAGGATCTCCGTGGGGTTCGACTTCTTCGGTGAACGGTTCACGGGTGCGTGCATGGCTACCGGCACGTCGTCCTTCGCCGACTTCCTCGCCGCCTGCGCCCCCGGCCTGCTGCCCGGCACCGGCCACCAGGCTGCCCCGGTGGCCGCCGGCCCGGCGGGCCAGGGGATCGGCCTGGACCTGCCCCACGCGACCACGATCGTCGCGGCCGCCTTCGACGGCGGCGTCCTCATGGCCGGGGACCGCCGGTCCACGGCCGGCAACCTGATCGCGCAGCGGGACATAGAGAAGGTGTTCCGCAGCGACGACTACTCCTGCGTCGGCATCGCGGGTGTGGCCGGTGTCGGGCTCGAACTGGTCCGGCTGTTCCAGCTTGAACTCGAGCACTACGAAAAGCTCGAGGGCCGGTCCCTGTCGCTGGAAGGCAAGGCGAACCGGCTGTCCGCCTTCGTCCGGGGCAACCTCGGCGGAGCCATGCAGGGCCTGATCGTGGTCCCGCTGTTCGCCGGCTACGACGGGGAGACGGGCCAGGGACGGATCTTCAGCTATGACGTCGCCGGCGGCCGGTACGAGGAGCACAAGTTCCACGCGATCGGCTCCGGCTCGGTCTTCGCACGCGGTTCGCTGAAGAAGCTCTACGACGACGGCATGCCCGTGGACGACGCGGTCACCGTCTGCATGCAGGCGCTCTACGACGCCGCGGATGACGACTCGGCCACGGGCGGCCCGGACCTGACCCGTCGCATCTACCCGGTGGTGGCCACCGTCACCGCGGACGGCTTCCGCCAGCTGACCGAGGACGAGGCGGGCGGATACGCACAAGCGGTCGTGGACGAGCGCATGCGGTCACCCGCGGGCCCCAGGGCGCCGCTGCACAGCCAGCAGAACGAATAGCTCCCGGTGCCGCCGTCGCCACGACCATCGCCCGCCCCGCCCAACGCCACTAGCCATCACACACGAGTAGGGGAACGCCAGCGGTGACCATGCCGTTCTATGTCTCGCCTGAACAGGCGATGAAGGACAAGGCGGATTACGCGCGCAAGGGCATCGCCCGCGGGCGCAACAGCGTCGTGCTCCAGTACGACGAGGGGATCCTGTTCGTGGCCCCCAACCCCTCCGGCGCGCTGCACAAGATCAGCGAGATCTACGACCGGATCGCGTTCGCCGCGGTCGGCCGCTACAACGAGTACGAAAACCTGCGAGTCGCCGGGGTCCGTTACGCGGACACCAGGGGCTACCAGTACGACCGGACCGACGTCACCGCCCGGGGGCTGGCCAACTGGTACGCGCAGATCCTTGGCACGATCTTCACCGAGAGCAACAAGCCGTACGAGGTGGAGATCGTGGTGGCCGAGCTGGGGGAGAGCGCCGCCGGCGACCAGATGTACCGGATCACCTTCGACGGCTCGGTGGCCGACGAGCACGGCTTCGTCGCCATGGGCGGCCAGGCCGACCAGGTCTCCGCGGTGCTCAAGGAGCGGTACACCGAGGGCATGCCGCTGTCCGGCGCGCTGGGGGCCGCGCTCGCCGCGCTCGAGGGCCAGGCCAACGGCGAGACTTCCGAGGTCAATGCCGGCCAGCTCGAGGTAGCGGTGCTCATGCGCGGCAGGGCGCACCGGGCGTTCCGGCGGCTGACCGGCGCCCGGCTCGAGGAGCTGCTGTCCGCGGGGGGGCCCGCCACCCGGCCAACCTCCGCGCCACCGGAGGACGCTGACAAGTGAGCCGCGCTTAAGAGGCCTCTTAAGCGCGGCCCGGGTGGGCGTGCACGACCACCCAGACCGCGTGCACGTCGGCGCCGGTGGTGTTCCAGTACTGGTGGGGAACGGAGGAGTCGAACGCGATCGAGTCGCCGGGCTCCAGCTCGAACGTCTCGAACCCGACGCTCGCCTGCAGCCTGCCGCTGATGATGAGCCCGTACTCCTGGCCGTCGTGGCGCAACGGCCGCCGGGCATCCGTGGAGTGCCCACTGGGCTCGTAGATCACCTCGAGGAAGTCCACCCGGTCATCGGCCCCCGGCGTCAGCCGCTCCCACCGCACCCCACTAGCCAGATCGATCGTGGCTCGCCTCCCCGCCCGCTGCACCAGCCCGTG
>DAITAE010000470.1:2363-4075 GCA_036824445.1 Streptosporangiaceae bacterium
TCCTCCCGAACCCGCCGCAGCCGCGGCCCAAGCTCCGCCCCCGGATCAAACCCCGCATCCCGCTCAAGCCCCTTCATCCCGCACCGCCTCCTCCGACGCAGGCGACCGGCCCGTCGCCAGTCCTCGCCCCCACCCCGGCATTGGGTAGCTGGCGGTGCGGCTTGCCCGAATCGGCGTTTCTGCTGCCGAGTCGGGTAAGCCGGTATCGCCGGCCAGCCCCCACCCCGGTCCGCTTGACAGCCACACTGTACAGCCGTTTAATCATGCTGTACATAGGCTCGGCAGCAGCAGGAGACCCCCATGGTTGCGGCTATCCCACCGGTGCCCGCCCTCCCGCTGACGCCCGCTCCCGGGCGCATGGGCGTGGACTTCGAGCAGCGGGTGGACTTCGCCCGGCTCCGCGAGTACCGGCTGGGCCGTGCCATGGCCGCCCTGGAGGCCAGCGACCTGGGCGCGCTGCTCGTCTACGACAACAACAACATCCGCTATCTGACCGGGGTGGCGATCGGCGAGTGGACCCGGGACAAGCTGTGCCGGTACGCGCTCTACACGCGCACCGGCGAGCTGTTCCTGTGGGACTTCGGCTCGGCGGCGGTCCACCACCGCATGTACTGCCCGTGGCTCAAGCCTGAGCACTGCATCGCCTCCTACACCACGATGCGCGGGGCGACCGCGCCCGAGGCCCACCTGCCAGAGCGCGCGGTCACCGAGATCAAGGGCATGCTGGCCGACGCCGGCGTCGCCGGGATGCCGGTCGGGGTGGACTTCGCGGAGCTTTCCATGCTCTTCGAACTGCAGCGGCAGGGCGTCGACGTGCGGGACGGGCAGCAGGTGATGCTCGACGCCCGGCAGCTGAAGTCGGCCGACGAGATCGCCCTGCTCACGACCGCCGCCGCCATGGTCGACGGCGTCTACCAGGAGATCACCGACGCGCTGAAGCCGGGCGTGCGGGAGAACGAGATCGTGGCGCTGGCGAACAAGCGGCTGTACGAGATGGGCTCCGACGACGTCGAGTCCATCAACGCCGTCTCCGGCGAGCGGTGCAACCCGCACCCGCACAACTTCTCCGACCGCATGATCCGCCCCGGCGAGCAGGCGTTCTTCGACATCATGCACTCCTTCAACGGCTACCGGACCTGCTACTACCGGACGTTCAGCGTCGGCAGCTCCACGCAGGCCCAGCGGGATGCGTACGCACGGGCCAGCGAGTGGATGGAGGCGGCCATCACGGCGATCAAGCCCGGCGTGTCGACCGACCAGGTGGCCAGGCACTGGCCTGTCGCGCAGGAGTTCGGCCTGCCGGATGAGAAGACCGCGTTCGGCCTCCAGTTCGGCCATGGCCTGGGGCTGGCGCTGCACGAGCGGCCGATCATCAGCCGCCTGTCCTCGCTGGACGCCCCGATGGAGATCCAGAAGGGCATGGTCTTCGCGGTCGAGACCTACTGCCCGGCCAGCGACGGTGTGTCCGCCGCCCGGCTCGAGGAGGAGGTGGTGGTGGTGGACGACGGCGTCGAGATCATCACCAGGTTCCCCTCCAAGGAATTGTTCGTCACCAACCCCTACTGAGGACTTCCCCGACGCAGTTGCGAGGCGCCATGGACGAGGCAACCGCACTCGGCCTGTACCAGACCATGACCAGGATCCGGCAGTTCGAGAAGCGCGCCCACGACCTGTTCCTGCAGAACCTGGTCAAGGGCACCACCCACCTGGGG
>DAITAE010000471.1:0-4073 GCA_036824445.1 Streptosporangiaceae bacterium
TCACGAGGTCACCGCCACCACGAGGACGCCCGGCAAGGTCGCGCAGTTGCGCGAGGTGGGCGCGGAGCCCGTACTCCTCGACGGGCTGGATCGCGAGGCGGTGATCGCGGCGGTGGGGGCCGCCGCGCCAGAGGTGATCGTGCACGAGATGACCGCGCTGGCGGGCATGCGGAGCCTCCGTAATCCCGACAAGGGGTTCGCGGTCACGAACGAGCTGCGGACCCGGGGCACCGACAACCTGCTGGCGGCCGCGGCGCGGGCGGGTACCCGCCGGGTCATTGCGCAAAGCTACGCGGGCCCAGGGCCAGACAAGCGTTCCGGCCCGCTGAAGACCGAAGCAGACCCGCCCGACCTACGGCCCATCCGGTCGGCTGTAGAGGGGCCGGCGGCGATCGCGTATGTGGACAAGACCGTGCCGCTGGGGGCGGCGGAGGGCATCGTGCTGCGCTACGGCGCCTTCTATGGGCCGGGTGCCTCGGATTTCCTGCTGGACATGCTGCGGAAGCGGCAGGTTCCGGTGATCGGTGGCGGGACCGGGGTCTGGTCGTTCATCGAGATCACCGACGCTGCGGCCGCGACGCTCGCGGCGGTCGACCGCGGTGAGCCCGGTGTGTACAACGTCGTGGACGACGACCCCGCCCCGGTCGCGGAGTGGCTGCCGTACCTGGCCAAGGTCGCGGGCGCGAAGCCGCCGCTGCGCGTGCCCGCCTGGCTCGGACGGCTGCTCGCTGGAGAGTTCGTCGTGGCCCAGATGACCACCTCGCGCGGGTACTCGAACGAGAAGGCCAGGAAAGAGTTCGGCTGGGAGCCGCGGTACACGAGCTGGCGGGAGGGATTCCGTGCCTGGATCCGTGGATGAGACGCGCGCGGCCGAGTACCGGCCGCTGCTGTTCTCCATCGCCTACGGGATGACCGGATCCGTGGGCGACGCCGAGGACATCGTGCAGGACGCGTTCCTCGGCCTGACCCGGGCGCGCCAGGCGGGAACCGAGATCGCCGACCTGAAGGCGTACCTGGCGACGGCGGTGACGCGGCTGGGGATCAACTACCTGCGTTCGGCTCGGGTGCAGCGGGAGACGTACGTGGGGGACTGGCTGCCCGAGCCGGTCGTCGTGCCCGCCGACGCGCCGGGGCCGGCCGAGCACGCCGAACTGGCCGACTCGCTGTCCATGGCGTTCCTCGTGCTGCTGGAGGCCCTCTCGCCGGTGGAGCGGGCCGTGTTCATGCTGCGCGAGGTCTTCGGGTACGGCTACCCGGATGTGGCGAGGATCACCGGCAAGACCGAGGTGAACTGCCGGCAGATCTTCGCCCGCGCCAGGCAGCGCATCGCCGCTGGAGGACAGGTGCGCGACAGCGCGCCGTCCGCGGCGCGGCGTGCGGAAGGCGAGGAACTGGCCCGCAGGTTCTTCGAGGCCGCCGCGGGCGGCGACATGGACGCGCTGCTCGGCATGCTCGCGCCCGACGTGGTGCTGCACGGCGACGGTGGCGGCAAGGCGGGGGCGATCGTGGAGCCGCTGGCCGGGCGGCAGCGCGTCATACGGCTGCTCGTCAGCCTGCTCCGCCGCGTCCTGGACCTCGGCGTCTCCATCCGGCTGGCCTGGGTCAACGGCCAGCCCGGCGCCGTGTTCTACGACGCGGAAGGGCGCGTGGTCAGCGTGGTCGAGCTGGACATCACCGACGGCGTGGTCCAGACGATCCGCTCTGTGGTCAATCCCGACAAGCTTGGCCACATAGGACCGGTGTCTGACGTGGCGCGACTGCCGAGAAGGGAGTGAGTCCGCAGCGTCCCTGCCGCTCCGCAGGGCTCGGGAAGCCCTCCGGGCACCGCCAGCCGCCCAGACAGTGCAGCACGGACGAGGGAGGAAACCGATGAGCGACCTGCAGGCGATCGCTGACCGCGTCGAGATCGAGGCGCTGCGCGGCGAGTACACCGACGCGGTGATGATGCGCGACTACGAGCGCGTGGCGTTGCTGTTCACGCCGGACGGCGCGCTGCGGATGCCCAACGTCCCCGTGGAGCTGGTCGGCCTGGAGCAGATCCGCGCCTGGGGCGACCGGGTGCCGGCTTTCGTGGACTACCTGGTGCAGACCACGCACCCGGGCATGATCCGGCTGGACGGCGACACCGCGTCCGGTCGTGCCTACCTCCAGGAGCTCATCGGTCTCCGCGACGGCAGGTCGGAGCTGGACTACGCCATCTACCACGACCGTTACCAGCGCACCGCGGACGGCTGGAAGTTCGCCGAGCGCGTCTACGAGGTCAGGTACTTCGACCGCAGCCCGCTGTCGGGCTCAGCGCCCCACGCAGCAGGGAGCGGCGGTTAGGCCGTCGGCTGGGAACAAGTCTCCGAGGTTGCGGTCGGCGGCCTTGGCCCGGCCGTCCGCGGCGGGACCTGCGGTACGCGGGGTACTGCGCTTTGCGTTGATCTCACCGAGGTGGCCCGCCGTGGGTGATGTGCCGGTGGTCGCCACCTGTGCGTTTCAGGCCGATTTCAGTCCCGCTCCAGGCCCCCCGGCGACGCTGACCAACTGACGGCACGACGCAGCGCAGCGCCGTTAGGGAGGGGCATACGCGTGCCCAGTTTCGCAACGCTCAGGCCGGCGTCCGTGCGTCGGCGGATCCGGCCCGACGTGCCGACGTCCACCACCACGTGCTCGGCCCCTGTGGGCCTGCGCGACAGCGCCGGCAGCTCGCCGCCGACGACCGCATCCGCCTGGGTCTGAGCCAGGCGTCGCATCAGCGCCGCGTGTGATCAGCGCACGCGCCGACCAGGGCGCCGGGGACGGCGCCCCAAGGAAAGGATCTCCGCAAGCGAGGACCATGACCCGACTACTCAACCGAAATCGCGCCGGGCGCCGTGGCCGCCGCAGGGCCGGCCGGACCGCCGTGGTCCTGGCCGGCGCCGGCGCGGCCATCGCCTTCGCTGCTCCCGCCTTCGCGGCGCCCGCGTGGGTGATCACCCCGACCGTGAACGTGAACCCGTCACCGCCCTCCAACGTGTTCACCGCCGTGGACGCGCGGACCAGCACCGACGCCTGGGTGGTCGGCACCTACCAGAATCCGGTCGACGACGCCGGCGGGACCATACTGGCCGAGCACTGGAACGGCACCGCATGGTCCGCAGCGCCTACGCCCGACATCTTCCGGTCCGACGAGAAGCTGAACGCGGTCTCGGCGGCCGCGGCGAACGACGTCTGGGCGGTCGGCTCCAAGCAAATGCCCGGGTTCGCGCACACTGACCCGCTGACCGCGCACTGGGACGGCACCAGCTGGAGCATCGTCCCGACCCCGGACGTCAGGGGCGGATCGAAGTCGAACCTGTTCGGGGTCGCCAACCTGGGCAGCGGGAACGCCTGGGCGGTCGGCCGCAGCGAGACCGGCCGCACGCTGATCGAGCACTGGGACGGCTCGGCCTGGCACATCATCCCGGCCCCCGACCCGGTGGTACCGGCCGGCATGACGCTCACCAGCAGCTCGCTGGGCGCCATCTCGGCCCGGTCCGCGAACGACATCTGGGCGGTCGGCAGCTTCTCGGCCGCGAAGGGCACCCAGAGCAACAGCTTCACGCTGACCATGCACTGGAACGGCTCGGCCTGGAAGATCGTCCCAAGCCCCAACCCGGGCACGCCCAGCGCCATCAACGGGGTCCGCCAGACCCTGAACGGCGTCGTGGAGATCTCACCGACCGACGCATGGGCGGTCGGGAACACCTTCGACACCGTCTCCGGCAGCTTCGCGGCGGACAAGCCCATCGCGATGCACTGGAACGGCACCGCATGGTCCCTCACCACGGTCCCGAACCAGGGCGGCGGCGGCCAGCTGGCCGCGGTCACCGCCAGCTCCCCGACCAGTGTCTGGGCCGCCGGCGCGGCCGACGGCACATCGGTCCTGCACTGGAACGGCACGTCGTGGACGCCGGAGACCATCCCGTCCGGCCCGTCCGGCCCGCGGATCATGACGGGCATCAGCGCGGTGCGCGGATCAGCAACCGAAGTCTGGGGGGCGGCGGGCACCTTCGTGGTGCACCATCCCTGACCGGGCACCGGCCTGACCGCCGGCGCGCTGGGCACGT
>DAITAE010000472.1:0-4071 GCA_036824445.1 Streptosporangiaceae bacterium
CCTGGCTTGCCGCGATCGCCGCCGGCGCGATGGTGGGCGCGAGCTTGCCGGCATGGCTTCACCTGGAGTTCGTGATCCCCCTCTACCTCGCCGGGCAGGCGGTCGCCAAGCTCGCCAAGCCGGCGCAGCGCCGGGCGATCGTGGTCGCGGCCACCGTAGCGCTGCTGGCCCTTTCGGCACCGCTGCAGCTTGGCACCGCCCTGGCCATCGCGGCCGGCGTCACCGCCGGTCTCACCGCGGAGGTGCGGCGATGAGCACCTGGATCGTCATCCTGGCCGCAGGTCTGGGCAGCTACCTGTTCCGGCTCAGCATGATCATCCTCACCGGCCGGATCACCATGCCGCCATACTTCGAACGAGCCTCCGGACTCGTCGGCCCGGCGGCAGTCGCTGCACTGGCTGCCACCGGTGTCGCGGCAGCCTGCAGGGGCCTCGACCTCACCCAGGCTGCAGCGCCGCTGGCTGCGGTCGCCGCAGCCGTCATCGCCGTCTTGCGCACAGGCTCGTCCCAAGCCGCGATCCTCGCCGGCATGCCGGCCTTCTGGATCACGACCGTCCTGCTGCCGAGCTGAAGTACATACGACCGATCTAACGGGAGCCAACTATGCATACTTTGAACCGGAGCCGCCACGACGTCGTCATCGTGGGGCACGAGTCGCCGGGGCGGCCACCGCCATACTGCTGGCCCGCCCCGGGGACGTGTGGTGATCGTCCTTGGTGGCCGGCAGCATGGCAATTGACGGCGGGGACCCTCCCGCCCGGTAACCGAGTCACGCAGCGCGCCGACGGGCGCTCATCTGGACCAGCCAACCATTGGAGGACGACATGACTGCATCAGCTGCGGTTGCCGCTGCTTCCAATGAGGACCGGGCCGCCGCCGTGGGCGGTGAACCCGCCGGGCCGCAGGCGGCCATCGTCATCGTCGGCCGTGATTCTGGCGCCCGGGAGATTCTCCAGCGGGAGGTGTCTAAGCGCTATGGCGCGGACTATCAGATCGTCGTCTGCAGTCGGCCGGCGGAGCTGGCTTCGTGGATGCGGGATCTGCGGGCCGCTGGCCTGCCGGTTGCGCTGGTCATCGGCGGGGTCGGTGCGCAGGACCGGGATGGCATCGAGGTGCTTGCCGCGGTCCGCGCCATCGACCCGGCGGCGCTTCGGGTGGCGGCGGTTGGCTGGGGGGATTGGCAGTCGGTGCGGTCGGTGTTCGGCGCGGTCACTGTGGGCACGGTCGACCACTGGGTGACGCGTCCGGTGCAGGCCCCGGCCGAGGAGTTCCACCGCGCGGTTACCGAGTTCCTGCGGGAGTGGAGCAGTCAGCGCGGCGGTGGCTTCGAGCCAGTACAGGTGATCGGCGAACGGTGGTCGGCGCGGTCGCAGGAGCTGCGTGACCTGTTTGCCCGCTACCGGGTCCCGGCCGGTTTTTACGACGCCACCACCGGGCAGGCCCGGCAGCTGCTGGCTGAACTGGGCCTGGAGTCCCCGGACCTGCCGGTTGTCGTACTCCGGTTCGCCGCGGGACGGCCGGTGCTGGTCAGCCCCTCCAACCGGCAGATCGCCGACGCCTTCGGCCTGATGAGGCCGATCTCGCCCGGGGAGGTCTTCGATGTAGCGGTGGTCAGCGGTGGCCCGGCCGGGCTGGCGGCCGCGGTCGGCGCGTCCTCCGAAGGGCTGCGGACGGTGGTGGTCGAGCATCAGGCCATCGGCGGCCAGGCCGGGACCAGCTCGATGATCCGCAACTATCCCGGCTTCTCCCAGGGCATCAGCGGCGCCATGCTGGCGCAGGAGATGTGGCGGCAGGCCTGGGCCTTCGGCACCACATTCCTGTATATGCGCCAGGCCCAGAGCCTGTCGGCACACCAGGGCCTTTACAGGCTGGCGCTGTCCGACGGCCGCGTGCTGACCTCGCGCACCGTGGTCATCGCGACCGGCGCCAGCTACCGGCGGCTGGGCATCCCGGCCCTGGCGGACCTGCAGGGCCGGGGCGTCTTCTACGGCCCGGCGGCCAGCGAGGCCCCGGCCATGGCCGGGCGGAAGGTGTTCGTCGGCGGCGGCGGTAACTCCGCCGGGCAGACCGCGCTGCACCTGGCCAAATGGGCCCAGAAGGTGACCATCCTGGTGCGCGCCGCGTCGCTGGCCGACAGCATGTCCGACTACCTCATCCGCCAGATCGGCGCCACCCCGAACATCGACGTCCGCTACCACGTGCAGGTCGCCGACGGTACCGGCACCAGCACCGGCCATCTCGAATCGCTGGTTCTTGAGGACACCGCGTCCAGGACGCGGCGGACCGTCCCCGCCGACGCCTTGTTCGTCCTCATCGGCTCACAGCCGTGGACCCAATGGCTCGGCGAGGCCGTCACACGCGACCAGCGAGGGTTCATCCTCACCGGCCCGGACCTGCCAGCCGGCACCGGCTACGACTGGCCCCCCGGCCGCCCGCTGCCGCTGGAGACCAGCCTGCCCGGCGTGTTCGCGGCCGGTGACGTGCGCCACGGATCGGTCAAACGGGTCGCATCCGCGGTCGGCGAAGGCGCGGCCACCATCCCCCTGGTGCACCGCCACCTGCAAACCACCGCCGCCGCACCAGCCGCTACGAGCCGGCAACCCCCACCAGCGAGCACACCCGCGGCCAGGATTCAATCAGCGGCCTGGGTTAACGCGCCCACTCCCACCGGCACAACATGATTCGCCATCGGCAGGTGAGGGAGGCCGCCTCAATTGCGGCACCTAGCAACTCGGCTGGCGCCGTCCTGCTCACCTGGTACCGGGGCTGTCCCCGCTATCATGCGGCAGACCTCCACTGGGTACATAATGCCTGGTTCGGCTTGGCATACGCGGGCTCCGGCGAAATCAGTAACGCCGCGCATAAGGCGGGTCGGCGCGCGTTCTCTCGAACCTGCTCCCGCTGAGTGTGACTGTCCCAGCGCCGGTGGCGGCGGGTTCGTTCTGGTCGCCGCGCCGGCGCGCCGCCGGGCCCGCTGCGGCGTGGTGACCGGGAAATCGTTTCGGCGCGGGGCGGGTCTAACCAGGTGACGGGCCAGAGGGAAAGGGGAACCCGATCCATGCGTAGGTCTCGTGCCAGCGCCGAGGCAACCGCCACCCGCGAGGTCACCAAGCCGGACGAGCAGTGGCGCCAGGAATTGACTCCATTGCAGTACAACGTGCTGCGTAAGGCGCACACCGAGATGGCGTTCACCGGTGCGTACTTGCGCAACCACCGGGACGGCTTCTACCGGTGCGCCGGCTGCAGCGCCAGGCTGTTCAGCTCGGACGCCAAGTTCTACTCGGGCACCGGCTGGCCGAGCTTCGACCAGCCCGCGGCCGCCGAGGCGGTCGAGTTGCGGCCGGACAACGGCCTGTTCCTGCGGCGCACCGAGGTCGTCTGCCGCCGCTGCGGCAGCCACCTCGGCCACGTCTTCAACGACGGTCCCAAGCCGACCCGCAAGCGGTACTGCATCAACTCGTGCTCGCTGGCGTTCGAGCCCGCGGCCACGAGCCAGGAGCAGGGCGACATCTGACCGCCGTGCCGGGACCGGCCCGGGGTGATCCACACCCGTGACAGCCGGCAGTCCCAGCCCTGAGCCGGAAGGGGAGAGGTGACGGGCATGCCCGGCCCCACTGATGACCACCGGTGGTCACCGCGGCACCTATCCCACCATGTCGAGTGCGGCCTGCGGCGACGTCGAGGGCCTGTCCATACACGAGGCCGCTGAGATCACCGGGATCGGCCAGGGCGTTCAAGAGCCGGCTGCACCAGGCACGGCTGCGCGTCCGAGCCGCCGACGGCGGCCAGGCCCTGGTCACCGCCGGCGGGTGAGCAGGCTCGCGGGCCATCTGCTGCGCGCCCGGAGCGGTACACAAGTGGGCAGGCACTCCGCGAGGCGAGCGCAGATGTCGACGCGGAGACTCGTGAACGTCCGCGCGGGAGTGGAGTTGCCGAGGTTGCAGCTAATGCATGATGAGCTTGTTTCAGCGCCCGGTGGTTTGATGCGTGTGGGCTGCCAGCGGGGCGGGCGGTGGTGGCGGCTGGCTGCCGGGTGTGTGCGGGTATCGGGTGGGTGGATTGTGCTGGCGG
>DAITAE010000473.1:0-4065 GCA_036824445.1 Streptosporangiaceae bacterium
GCAACGGCCGGCCCTCCCCGGCCGCCCGCAACGCCAGACCATCCCCGGCCGCCCGCAACTGCCGACCATCCCCGAGCCCGTCAGGGCGCACGCGTCACCCGCGCTTGCCGCCCGGGCGAAATGCGAAAGCGGTTAGCCCCTCGTACGTGCGGCGGCGGAGAATACCATCCGGCTGTTCATGACGCGCCGTTTCCGAAACAGAAGTAATGATCTGGTAAATCACGGGCAATGGGCAGCACCGGAAACGTGATCCTGACGTTATTCACACTCGCTTGGCCGGCTCTCCGTTGCGCAATCCGGCGGCTCAGCCGCAATCAGGCGTTCCAGACCATGAGCACCAGGATGGCCAGCCAGATCAGGCTGACCACGCCGCCGATGGATGCGATGCGGCCGCGCTCACGGTGGCGACGTGCGCCTGGGCGGCCGCCGTCACGCCTGGCGGCTGTGCGGAGCCGGCGGTCTCTGCCTCGTCCTCCCCGGGCCCGCTCCCGGGTTCGCGCTGCGCCGGCCGTGACGCCCCGGCCTCCTGCCCGCCCGCCGACTGCAGCGCGGCGACGGCCCGCCGCTGATCGCGCATGATGAGCACCAGCAGCACCAGGGCGACCACGTACAGCGTGATCGCGACCGCCAGCCACGCTTGGCCCAGGTCGTTTTGCTGCTGCGCCAGGATGATCCCGAAGATCAGGACGCCGAGCGACGCGATGCTGAAGATCCTCGTCATCGCCAGCAGATACCGGAGCAGGACGATGTTGCGGGTCCGGATCGCCCGCAGGCTGGACATGATCGCGATGGTGACCGGCCCGATGGTGAAGATCACGAACAGGATATGGAGCCAGAGCACCAGCCGGTCGGTGAAGGACATGAGGCGATCTTAGAGGTCAGGGGGCCGGCGGGCGATCGTGTCGTCCAGCGGGCGGTCCCGGCCGACGGGCCGCACGGCCGGGAGTTGCTCCGGTCCATACCGCACACCGGGAATGCTGGAGCGGAGCTCAGTCGCGGGATGTTGCCGCGGGCGCGGACGCGCCGGCGTCCGCGGTGGTCTTGCCGCTCTTGTTGACGAAGTACGCGATCACCAGGCAGGCAACACCGACCACGAACGCGACGACCATGCGTATCGGGTGATGGCCGTTCGCCGGCGTGGTGGAGCCGAGGATGGCGGGCAGGTCTCCTGCCGGCACGGCCGCGTAGACGATGCCGAGGATGATGCCCAGAACACCGATGATCGCAAGCACCAGCGCGATCGGCCGCCTGCTGGACTGGCCGCCCGCGTTGCTGACAGAACTCACGTAGTCCTCCTAGAAAAGCTATGCCGGGCCTCGCTCCGCCTGCCGCCGGTACGGCCCGCTCATCAGGGTGTGACTGCCGAACGCTACCGCGGGAAGGGGACGTGCGTGGCGATCTCGTTTAAATGCTTTTGTCACCCTATCGCTTGGAGGCGCGACGGGTGCGCAGGAAGTCCTTCACCACATACTCGCCTAGCCGCTCAGGCTGGGCACGCAGGACGCGGCCGCCGTTGCGCCGTGCGACTTCGTCCACAAATGCGCTCAGCCTTTCATCATCGACGAGCATGAAGATGTTGAGAGAGGCCCGGCGCCTGGTCATCTTGTCTACTTCGGCCAGGGTTAGTTCCAGCGTCTCCGGCGCGGGCGGCCAGTCGAACACGGACTGCCCATCGCGGCGCAGATGGGCGGTGGGCTCGCCATCGGTCACGATCAGCACGACCGGGTCGTGCTCGGGACGGCGGTCCAGGTACCGCCCGGCCAGCACCAGCGCGTGGTGCAGGTTGGTGCCTTGCACCATGTCCCAGCCCAGCCCAGCCAGGTCGGTCTCGCGCAGTTCGCGTGCGTAGTTCGAGAAGCCGATCACCTGGATCGAGTCTTGCGGGAACCGGCTGCGCACCAGCGCGTGCAGGGCGAGCGCGGTCTGCTTGGCCACGCCCCAGGTACCCCGGATGGCCATCGAGTAGGACAGGTCGACCAGCAGGCATACCGCAGCGCTGGCCCGGCGTTCGGTCTCCCCCACTTCGAAGTCCTCGGCCGACAACCGGACCCGGGGCGGATCACCCTCCCGGTGACGTGGGTCCTGAACGGCCCGGCTGCCGAACGCGGTGGCGTCCCGGAGCAGCGCGTTCCGGACGGTGGCGGGGGCGTCGATCGACTGCTCGTCCCCGAACTGCCAGGGCCGCGTGGCGCCGGTGTACTCACCCGCCTGCCCCGCGTCGCGCTGCTCATGATCCCCGTACCCGCCTTCCGGCAGCTCTGCGAAGACCCGGCGCAGCGCGGTCTCGCCCAGTCGGCGCACCGCCTTGGGGGTCAGTTCCAGCTTGCCCGCCGACCGCTGCAGGTACCCCTGCCGTTCCAGCTCGCGTTCGGTCTGCCGGAGCGCCTCCATGTCGTCCACGGCCGTCCGCCCCAGGGCCCGCCGGACCGCGGCTTCGTCGATGTCGTCCAGCCGGGCTCCGGGGTAGTCCTGGCGCAGCGCGGTTTCCAACTCGGCCAGGTCCGCCAGGTCGGCAAGCGCGGTGGTGGCATCCCCCAGGTCAAGCGGGCTGTCGCCGGTCATCGTCTCGCCCGGCCAGCCGTCGGCGTCCAGCTCCGGTCGGCGTGCGCGCAGCGCGTCGGCCAGCCGGGCCATCTCCGCGGCCAGGCCCTCGTCGGCGAGCGTCTGCTGCATCAGCGCGGCGAGCTCGTCCCGCTGGTCCGGGCTGAGCGATGACAACAGCCGCTGCGCCGCCATGGCCCGGCGGACTAGCGCGTCGACGAGCTCCTCCAGGTTGGCCGGGCGGTCGGGGAACATGTCCCCGTAGCGGTCCATGAACGCCTCGAAGTCCTGCTGCGTGTGCTCACCCCGGGCGTCCGCCTCCAGCATCTGGTTCAGCTCCGCCAGCATGTCCTTGACCCGCTGCATCGCCTCCGGGTCTGGGCTTTCGAGCGCGTCCTTCATGCCGCGGAACTGGCTGTCCAGCACCTGGCGGCGGAGCAGGTCTTTGAGCTGCTCGAACGTCTCTCGAGCGGCGGCCGACCGCCAGTCGTAGTCGGCCAGGCGCCGGATCGCCTGCGCGGTGTCGGAAGGCAGCGAATCCAGTTCCGCCTCGCGCATCCTGGCGTCGTCGCCCGGGTCGGGGAACAGTTCCGCCCGCTCCTGGCCGATCGCCGTGTCCAGCAGGGCGCGGGCCTGCTCCAGGATTCCGTCGAGGCGGCCGCGGTTGCGCACCTCTCGCTGCCGCTCCCGCACCCGGCGCAGCATGTCGTCGAGTCCCCGCTGGCCCCGCATCCCCCGCCGGATCAAGTCACGCAGGGCAGCGGCCGGGTCGGACCCGGCCAGCACGGCGTCCCCGAGCTCGTCCAGGGCCACGCGGGCATCGTAGGGCGGCGCGAGCGGATCAGGGCCGTCGCGGTACTGGCCGTACCGGTAAGTCACGTCCGCCTTCCCCTCTGGTCCTGGCGATGGGCGCCGCCGCGGGCCCGGTCACGTGCGGTAGACGGCCCCGCCGTCCACCACGTCCTTGGAAAGGCGGCGCATGAGGTACAGGCCCTCCAGGGCGAACTCCACCGCCGCCGCCGCGTTGCCGGGAGACTCGCTCCCGTCCATGCCGAGCCGCCGCATGATCCTAGCCAGCCCGGGTACCTCCCCGATCCGCGCCAGCAGGTCGGTCGCGGGTACCAGGTCGCCGGATTCGACGCTGCCACCCGCGTCGAACGTGGCCAGCAGGCCGGACAGGTCCGCGCTGCCCAGATGCGCGCGGTAGGTTTCGGCGGTGGCCCGGCGCAGCAGGTGCTCGAGCACCTCCTGCTCCCGGCCCTCCTCGCTGACCTCGAACTCGACCTTGCCGCGCAGCGAGCTCACCGTGGACGGCAGGTCGCAGATTCTGGTCACCGGATACTCCTCGCTGGCCAGGGCCGCCCGGCGCACCGCCGATGCGGCGGCCGACTCGGCCGCGGCGATCGCGAACCGGGCCGAGACGCCGGAGCGGGAGTCGATCGCGGGCGAGGCCCGCACCAGCCGGGTGAACCGGGCGATGACCTCGACCAGGTGGCTGGGCAGCGCCGCGCCCGGGTCGCCGCC
>DAITAE010000474.1:0-4062 GCA_036824445.1 Streptosporangiaceae bacterium
AAGGAGAGCCGGACCGCGGTGTTGCGCTCGGCCACCAGGGCGACCCGCTTGACAGCCTCGGCGAAGGACGGGGTGGCCAGCTCCGCGACCGCGTTCACCTGGCTGGGCAGCAGCGTCTGGTAGCGGGGGAAGTCGCCACCGAGCAGGCGGGTGGTGGTGCGGCGGCCGCCGCCCTCGAACCCGATCATGCCCTCGCCGGCGGCGCCGTCCTCACCGGGCAGGGCCAGCGCGATCGAGACTTCCGCCCCGGACGTCAGCGCCCTCGCGGTCTCCAGCAGCGCCCTGGCAGGGACCAGCACCGACGCGCTCAGGTCCGACCGCGCCGGGTTCCACCGCAGCTCCCGGACGGCGAGCCGGTAGCGGTCGGTGGACACCAGCGTCAGCGTGTCCGCCTCGATCTCGATCCGCACGCCGGTCAGCGCCGGGAGCGTGTCGTCACGCCCGGCCGCGGCGGCCGACTGATTCACTGCGGTGGCGAATGCGTCGCTGCCGATGGAGCCCGCGGCCGGCGGCATCTCCGGCAGCGTGGGGTAGTCCTCGACCGGCATCGTGAGCAGCGTGAACGTGGTACTCCCGCAGGTCAGGGTGGCGCGTGAGCCGTCGGATGAGATCTGCACCGGCCGCGCGGGAAGGCTGCGGGTGATCTCGGCGAGCAGCCGCCCCGACACCAGTGCGCTCCCCTCCTCCTCGGTGGCCACCGGGATGCGGGCCTGGGCGGACACGTCGTAGTCGAAGCTGGCCAGGGCCAGCTCGGCATCCGCCTGCATGCGCATGCCGGCCAGGACGGGGACAGCAGGGCGTGCCGGGAGTCCGCGGGCGGTCCAGGCGACGGCTTCGGCGAGCGCGTCGCGCTCTACCTGGATCTTCACCGGAAGCTGCCTCCTTGTGCTTGGAACGAGAACCGGCCGGGGCACGGTCGGCGAGGCGCAGGGTGCCTACTACAGCATTGTGCTGAAGATGAAAGACAGAACGTAGCCGTCGTAGGGTCGGTGGACGCTGGGGACGACGGGTGATGTCCCAGCACATGGCGGATTCCGGTAACCACAGGGCCTGTGTGCGGGCGAGGGCGAGCGGGGGATGGGCTGTGGACGCCGCCGACGCCCAGGCCATGCCTCCTGCGGTTACCCTCCGCCGCGGCCGCCTTGTCCGCCGACCGTCCCAAGGGTATCCACAAAGATATCCACAGCCTGTGTGCACCGGTTGTGACTGCCGGTATTGATGCGTGCTCGCTCATCCGGACCGCGTCTGCTGTTTGATGCGGTTGGTGAGCTCGGTGACCTGGTTGAAGATCGACCGGCGCTCGGCCATGAGCGAGCGGATCTTGCGCTCGGCGTGCATGACCGTGGTGTGGTCGCGGCCGCCGAACTGCTGGCCGATCTTCGGGAGCGAAAGCTCGGTCAGCTCGCGGCACAGGTACATGGCGATCTGGCGCGCCGTCACCAGGACGCGCGACCGGGACGTGCCGCAGAGGTCGTCGATCGACAGCCCGAAGTACGACGCCGTCTGGCCCATGATGGTCGCTGCGGTGATCTCCGGCCCCTGCGCCTCCGGGATGAGGTCCTTGAGCACGATTTCGGCCAGCTGGAGGTCGACCGACTGGCGGTTGAGGCTGGCGAAGGCCGTCACCCGGATGAGGGCGCCTTCCAGTTCCCGGATGTTGGTGGAGATGCGGCTCGCGATGTACTCGAGCACCTCCGGCGGCGCGTTGAGCCCTTCCTGGATCGCCTTCTTGCGCAGGATCGCGATCCGCGTCTCCAGCTCCGGCGGCTGGACGTCGGTGAGCAGGCCCCATTCGAAGCGGCTGCGCAGCCGGTCCTCGAGCGTCACCAGGCGCTTGGGTGCGCGGTCGCTGGAGATCACGATCTGCTTACTGGCGTTGTGCAGCGTGTTGAAGGTGTGGAAGAACTCTTCCTGCGTCCCTTCCTTGTTCTCCAGGAACTGGATGTCGTCGACCAGCAGCACGTCCACGTCGCGGTAGCGGCGCCGGAACCCGTCCTGCTTGCCGTCCCTGATCATGTTGATGAAGTCGTTGGTGAACTCTTCCGAGCTGACGTACCGCACCTTGACGCCCTGGTAAAGGCTCTGCGCGTAGTGCCCGATGGCGTGCAGCAGGTGGGTCTTGCCCAGGCCGGAGTCGCCGTAGATGAACAGCGGGTTGTACGCCTTCGCCGGCGCCTCGGCCACCGCGACCGCGGCGGCGTGCGCAAAGCGGTTGCTCGACCCGATGACGAACGTCTCGAACGTGTACTTGAGGTTAAGCCGGGCTTGCCCCGTGCCGGGCAGGACGGCCCTGCTCGCCGGGCCGTTGCTCGGAGCCGCGTCGGCGAGCGGACCGTGATCGGCGACTGGCCCAGCGGCCGAGGGCTGGTCATCGGCCTTGCCCTGCTGGCCTGCCGGGCCTGGGACGTCGGCCTCGCGGGGCATCGGGATGATCACCGGCGCGCCCGGCTGCCCGGGCTCGGTGGCGCTCATGGGATGACCGTCCGCGGGCGGGGCCGGTGTGGCGTCGGGCGGCGCGGTGGGTGCACCGGGCCCGCCGGGCCCGTTCGGCGGCGGAGCGGATGTGCCCGTGGCGGCGGGGTCGACGGTGACCGCGAGCTGGATGCTGCGGCCCAGCTCGCGGGACAGGGCATGGGTGACGAGCGCGCGCAGCCTGGTCTCGAGCTGTTCCTTGACGAACTCGTTCGGCGTGGCGATCAGCGCCGTGTTCTCGACGAGCCCGAGCGGCCGGGTCAGCCGCAGCCAGGCCCGTTGATGCGGTTCGATGTGCAGATCGGATAGCTCGTCCAGCGACCTGGCCCAGACCTGTCCAAGGTCGGTTTCGCTCATCTGATCGCCACCTCGCGCCCCCACAATATGATCAACAGTCTTATCCACAGGCTGTGCACGCCGCGCTTGACACCGAGTGTGCGAGGGGAGCGTGTGGCGGGTACGCAGCGCCCGATCGCTGATGCGCTTGCTGGTGTGCAGCCGAAGCGGTTGTCCACAGCCTAGGGGCCGGGGTGGGTGTACGGTAGGTAAACGGCTGTTCCCGGCGCAACCCCATCGGCGCCGTCGGCCGGCGTAGTGGGCTGCTTGGTTTGACCGGTGGTGACCGCTGCGCGTACCGTGAACAGACCCAGCTACCCCGGGCGGTTCTGCCGTGCGCTCGCGCGCCCTTTCGCCGGCCCGGGCATGGCAATCAAGGCACTGGACCGGGAGTCACCCGTGAGCAAGCGCACGTTCCAGCCGAACAACCGCCGTCGCGCCCGGACGCACGGCTTCCGGCTGCGCATGCGGACCAGGGCCGGCCGCGCGATCCTCGCCGCACGTCGGCGTAAGGGCCGCACCCGGGTCAGCGTCTGACCGGCGTGTCAGGGCATGTCTCGCAGATCCCAAGCCTGCCGCGCCGCCACCGGACCGGCGTCGCACGGCGTTGTCCTGGTAGCCGATAGCCCCGCTGCCGCCTCCTCCGCCCTGCGATCCATCCCGTCGGCGTCCGCTCGCGACGGCATGGATCCGCGGCACACGCCATAGGCGCCGACGGGAGGTTATGGGTGCTTCCCGCGGAATCCCGGATGAGGCGGCGGCGTGATTTCTCGGCAGCGGTCCGGCGCGGCAGCCGGTCCGGGCGCGCACTGCTGACCGGTCATCTGCTCGTCCCCGCCGGCGAGGAGAACAGCCCTCCGCGCGCAGGACTGGTGGTCAGCCGGTCGGTCGGCACGGCGGTCGTCCGGAACAAGGTGCGCCGACGGCTGCGGGTACTGGTGCGCGAGTACCTGTCATCGCTTCCGGGAGGTAGCCTGCTTGTTGTCCGGGCTCATCCACAGGCCGCGACCGCACGCCAGGCAGATCTTGCCGCCGACCTCGACCTGGTGATCAACGCCTTGATGCGGCGGCAGGCAGGGGCGCTGCGGCAATGACGCAAGCAGATGTGCAGCTGGCGCACGCCAGGCCATCGGCTGCGGCGCGGGTACTGATGGTCCTGATCACCGGCTACCGGCGGTTCGTCGGCCCGATGTTCGCCCCGCGGTGCCGGTTCGCCCCCTCCTGCAGCGCGTACGCGCTGGAAGCGGTCCGTGA
>DAITAE010000475.1:0-4060 GCA_036824445.1 Streptosporangiaceae bacterium
GGTCATTCCGGCGTCCGGTTTGACCGGAATGCGGGCACCAGACGGGGAACCGCCCTCGACGTGCCCGGCGCTGGCGGACAGCACCCTAGTGGCCGTTCCGGGACTGCCCGTCTGGTCCGCCGGCCTGCGCGCCCGGCTTCTCCCGCTCCACGGTCACCGTTCCGATCCGGTTCCGGCGGCCCGCCAGGCTCTCCGCGGTCAGCGTCAGCCCGGAAACGGTGGCGACCGACCCGGCGATCGGCACCCGGCCGAGCGCGTAGGCGAGCAGGCCGCCTACCGTCTCCACGTCCTCGGCATCGATGCTGACCCCGAACAGCTCCTCAAGATCGGTCACCGGGAGCCGGGCCGTCACCCGGGCCCGCCCGGGACCCAGCCAGTCCACGGTCGGCTGCTCCTGGTCGTACTCGTCGGTGATCTCGCCGACGATCTCCTCCAGGATGTCCTCGATGGTGACCAGGCCCGCCGTGCCGCCGTACTCGTCGATGACGATCGCGAGGTGGATCTGGCGCGCCTGCATCTCCCTCAGCAGCGCATCCACCGGCTTGCTCTCGGGCACGAACGTGGCCGGCCGCATCACCGTCTCGACCTTGGTCACCGATTCGCTGTCCCGGTTGTTCTCGATGTGCTGCACCAGGTCCTTGAGGTAGGCGATGCCGATCACATCGTCCAGATTCTCGCCGACCACGGGGATCCGTGAGAAACCGCTGCGCAGGGCCAGCGAGAGCGCCTGCCGGACGGTCTTGTCGCGCTCGACGAAGACCATGTCGGTGCGGGGGACCATGACCTCGCGCACGATGGTCTCGCCCAGCTCGAACACCGACTGCATCATCGCGCTCTCGCCCGGCTCGATCACCCGGCGCTGCTCCAGCAGGTCCACCAGCCCCCGCAGCTCCTCCTCGGAGGCAAGCGCGTCTTCCCTGGTGCCCCGGCCCGATGTGAGCACGCCACCGGCCGCGAGCAGCATCCGCGGCAGCGGCCCGAACACCCGCACGACCGGGTAGAGGATGCCGGCGGCCGCGACCGCGAGCCGTCCCTCGTACTTGCGGCCCAGCATCCGGGGAGCGATCCCGGCGACCACGAGCAGCACAACCGCCATCACGGCCACCGCGATGAGGAACGTCCGCCAGCCAGAACCCAGCCAGTGCAGGAGCGCCGCCGTCACGAGCACTGTCGCGGCGACCTCACAGCAGATCTGGACCAGCAGCAGCACGCTCAGGTAGACCGGCGCGTCGGCCAGTACGGCCGGGAGCCGCCCGGCCCCACGACCTTCCCTGGCGCGGGTCAGTTCCCTGCCACCCGCACGGGAGACGCGGATCAGGGCGACTTCGGTGGCAACACACAGCCCTGCCAGCAGCGTAAGTACCAGAGCGGCGGCAACCAGCCACGCCATCGCAGCATCACCCGGATTCGTCCTGCGCCTTCGGATCCCGGCCGGCCGCGTGCCCGGAACGCCAGCCACCCAGGAGCCGGTCCTGCAGCCCGAACATCGTGGCATGCTCTTCCGGGTCGGCGTGATCATATCCGAGCAGGTGCAGGATGCCGTGGGTGCACAGCATCTCCAGCTCGTCCGCCACCGGGTGCTGTGCTGCCCGTGCCTGCCCGGCGGCGATCTCCGGGCACAGCACGACGTCACCGAGCAGCCCAGGGACCGGGCCCGGCTCGCCGCCCCGGTCGGCGCGGTCGCTCCCGGGCGGCGGCGGCCTCAGCTCGTCCATGGGGAAGGCCAGGACATCGGTCGGCCCGGGCTCACCGAGCCAGCGCTGGTGCAGGTCGGCCATGGTGCCCGAGTCCACCAGCAGAACGGACAGCTCCGCCAGCGGGTGCATGCGCATGGCGTCGAGCACGTACCGGGCCAGCGCTGCCAGGGCAGGCTCATCCACCGCGATCCCCGACTCGTTGGCGACCTCAATGCTCACGGCCGTCCGCTGCCTTCACTGGGCCGCGCCGGCCGCTAGGCACGGGGGCCGACGCCACGGGAGGTCCCCCGGCCACCGCGCTGCGCGCGGTCACGCACGCCCTCGCGGCGCCCGTTGCCAGGCAGGCGCTGCGCCCGCCCCGGGGCCGCGCGGGTGCGCGCGTCATAGGCTGCGTAGGCGTCCACGATGTCGCTGACCAGCCGGTGCCGCACCACGTCGTGGCTGGTCAGCCGGGAGAAGTAGATGTCTTCCACGCCGTCGAGGATCTCCTGGACGAGCTGCAGGCCGCCGGCCTGGCCGGCCGGCAGGTCCACCTGGGTGATGTCACCGGTGACCACCATCTTTGAGCCGAAGCCGAGCCGGGTGAGGAACATCTTCATCTGCTCGGCAGAGGTGTTCTGCGCCTCGTCCAGGATGATGAACGAGTCGTTGAGCGTCCGGCCGCGCATGTAGGCCAGCGGCGCGACCTCGATCGTCCCGGCGGCCATCAGCCGCGGGATCGACTCCGGGTCCAGCATGTCGTGCAGCGCGTCGTACAACGGCCGCAGATAGGGGTCGATCTTCTCGTACAAGGTGCCGGGCAGGAAACCGAGGCGCTCCCCGGCCTCCACCGCGGGCCGGGTGAGGATGATCCTGGTCACTTCCTTGGCCTGCAGCGCCTTGACCGCCTTGGCCATCGCGAGGTAGGTCTTCCCGGTCCCGGCCGGCCCGATGCAGAAGACGATCGTGTGCTCGTCGATGGCGTCCACATACCGCTTCTGGTTGAGCGTCTTGGGGCGGATCGTCCGGCCGCGGGAGGACAGGATGTCGAGGGTCAGCACGTCCGCCGGGCGGACGCCCGATTTGCGACGGAGCATGGGCACGATCCGCTCCACCGCGCCGGGCGTGAGCTCCGCGCCCCCGGCGAGCAGCGCGGTGAGCTCCTCGAACAGCTCAGCGACCACGGCCGTTTCCGCCGGTGCACCGGAGATCGTGATCTCGTTGCCGCGGACGTGGATGTCGGCGTCGAACGAGTCCTCGATCACCCGCAGCAGCTCGTCGCCGGATCCCAGCAGGCTGACCATCGAATGATCATCGGGAATGACGACCTTGACCTGGGTGGGCTCGGCGGCAGGTGGGCCAGCGGGAGTTTCACCGCGGGTGCGGTTCCGGGGATCGCCGGGCGTGTCTGTCAATTCCTAGTCTCCGAAGGGGCGCAGGCGCGTGCCCGCGGTCGCATTGCCCCCATGCTATCCGCGCGGTGCAGAGGCCCCGGCAACAGAACTCCCGGCGCCTCTAGCCGGGCGGCCAGGCGAGCGGCCGGCCGCCGAGCACGTGGGCGTGGGCGTGGAACACCGTCTGCCCGGCCTGCGGCCCGGTGTTGAAGACCACCCGGTACCCGGTCTCGCTCACCCCTTCGTCCTCGGCGATCTTGTGCGCCAGGCCCGCCACCTCGTCCAGCAGGCCGTCGTCGGCTGCGGCGAGGGCGGCCAGGTCGCGGTAGTGGTCCTTCGGTATGACCAGCACGTGGGTAGGTGCCTGCGGGTTGATGTCCCGGAACGCGAGGGTGCGGGCGGTCTCGGCCACGCGCTGAGCCGGGACCTCGCCCGCCACGATCTTGCAGAAAAGGCAATCCACCACGGGGGCGATCTTAGCTTGTTACTCCCGCAACAGGCCGCCGACATATATGGTGGCATGGTTGCGAATCCTCGGCGCACGCCCCGCAATTGCACGTGGACCACGTGAGCAGGTTCCACCCGCGCGCAACGGTGTGACGCCCGGACCGGGTACGTCACAGGCAACTCGCCTGGATGAGTTCTGGGGGTGGGTTGGTTGAGGTCAGGCTCCCGACGTGGATGCAGCGCCGAATTTTGACATGACCGCGGGTGAACCTGACACGGTACCCGTGCGTCCCATTCACGTGACCGAAACCCTAGTGGCAGATGCTGCGCTTGGTGCGGTTCCCGCTGGTTCGGTTGCCACGGAATGGGACGCCGATCAGGCGCTTACCGCGATGTACAGCACGCACTATCGCTCGCTGGTGCGCCTGGCCGCCCTCCTGGTACGCGACGTTGCCACCGCGGAGGAGGTGGTGCAGGAGTCGTTCATAACCATGCACACCGCCTGGCGCCGGATCCGGGACAACGACAAGGCGCTGTCCTACC
>DAITAE010000476.1:0-4044 GCA_036824445.1 Streptosporangiaceae bacterium
GGGGTGATCTTGGTGCCGGTCTGGCCGACCTGCTGCTTGTGCGGGCGCCAGCCCTCGCTGGTGACCACGCGTGACACGCCGACCACCCCGCCCAGCAGGCCAGCCAGCTCCTCCAGCGGCGCGAACCCCTCCGGTCCCCCGACCCCGCGGCCGCCCCCGACCACCACCCGGGCAGTGGCCAGCGAGATCCCGCCGCTGCGCTCGGCCGATTCGGTGGCCATGACCGCCTGGTCGCCATCGGCGAGCGCCGGCTCGTGACGGTGGACCGTGAGGGCGGCCCGCCCGGCGGCTGGGGTCGGCGCGATCGCGTCGGTGGCCACCGTCAGCAGCGCGGTCGGCGCCTCCAGCACCGCGTCTTCCAGCAGCAGGCCCGCCCAGCGCTGCCGCGTGATCCGCCATCCGGCCTCACCGGACGGAGCGGCGGACACGCAGTTGGCCGCCATCGGCGCCCCGGCCAGCGCGCCGAGGTGCGCCATCACCTCGGCGCCACGGTCGGTCCCCGCGGCCAGCACCGCGGTCGCGCCCGTCGTTTCGATCAGCCCGGCCAGGACGCGCGCCCACGCCAGCGGGGCATACCCGCGCAGCTGGCCGGGCTCGATGACGTAGGCGTCGGACACGCCGTAGCCGGCCAGCTCCTGCCCGGCAGGCGTCTCGCTGGCCAGGGCTTCGGCGCCGGCGAACAGGACCGCCGCCAGCCTCCCGCCGGCCTGGCCGACGCCGCCTAGGTCCGCGCCGCTCGGGTCCGTGCCGCCCAGGTCCACACCACCTTGGTCCGCGCCACCCGGGTCCGCGTCACCCGGCCCGGCCAGCCCCCTGGCGAAGGTCAGGGCGCGCAGGGAGGCGTCGGCGACGCCGGCGCCGTCCCGCTCGACCAGGCACAGCACGGTCATGGCAGCACTCCCAGCTCGTCCAGCAGCGCGACCAGGGCCGGCACCGCATCGGCCCCGGTGCCGAGCACGGTCGCCTGCTTCCGCTCCGTCTCGGGCACCCGCAGCGCCACCTTGCGCAGGCCGTCGGGCCGCCATTGCGGCCGGTGCTCCTCGATGACCGCCCGCTTGGCCCGCAGCCGACCCGGCAGAGACGGGTAGCGAGGCAGGTTGATGCCTTCCTTGACGGTGATCACCGCGGGCAGTCCGAACTCGAAGAGCTCCTCGTTGCCGCGGTACTCCCGGCGGGCCCGCACGCCGCCGTCGTCGATCTCGATGCCCTTGATGCCGGTGACGCACGGCCAGCCGAGCGCGTGTGCCACCCGGACCCCCACCTGGTAGTCACCGGTGTCCGCCGCCTCGTTGCCGAGCAGCAGCAGGTCGTAGGCCTGGTCGGCCTCGGCGCGCCGGCGGGCCTCGGCCACGATCTCCTCGGCGGTGGCGATCGGTCCCCACTCCCGGCCGTCGGTCTCGAGCAGCACCGCCCGGCCGGCGCCCAGCGCGAGGGCGTCGCGCAGCTGCTCGGCGGCGTCCGGCGGCCCGAGCGTCAGCACCGACACGTTGCCGCCGAGCCGCTCGGTGATCTGGATCGCCTCCTCGACCGCGCACTCCTCGTGCGGGCTCATGGCGAACCCCGACATCCGAGTGTCCACGTCCTGCCCGTCGCCGGTCACCACGATCTTGCCGCCGACCATCGGGACGCGCTTGACACAGACGAGGATCTCCACTGCAGTCAGCTCCGGATCCGCTCGTTCTCCGGGTCGAACAGCGGCGTCGAGCCGGCGACGGCGACCGTGACCGGATAGCGCTCACCGAGATACTCCACGAAGAGGCGCGCCCCCTGGCGGGCATCCGCGGCGGGCAGGTAGGCCATGAGCAGGTGCTTGCCGGTGGAGGGCCCCGAGCCCGCGCTGGTCACGTACGACGGGCGGCCCTTGGAGTCCACCAGCGGCTCGCCGTCCGCGGCGAGGACCGGCTCGCCGCCGAGCATGTAGCGCAGCTGACCGTCGGCCGACCGGTGATCGTCCACGGTCAGGGTGCACAGCACCGCCGCCGGCGGGGCCTCCCGCTGCGCCTGGTAGGCGTCCTTGCCGATGAACGCGTGCTGCTTCACCTTGGGGCGGGTCATCCCGGCCTCGACCAGGGTGTAGTCGGGGGTCAGCTCGTTGCCGAACGCGCGGTACCCCTTCTCCAGCCGCCCGGTGGTCCCGTAGACGCCGATGCCGACGGGCACCAGACCGTGCGGGCCGCCCGCGTCCCACAGCGCGTCCCACAGCCTGGCGCCCTGCTCCGTCGGCACGTACAGCTCCCAGCCGAGCTCACCCACGTAGGAGATGCGCGACGCGAGGACGGTGAGGCCGTCGACCTCGACCTCGCGGCAGGTACCGAACGGGAATCCGGGGTTGCTGTAGTCGTCCGCGCTGACCGCCTGCATCACGTCCCTGGCCCGCGGGCCCCACAGCCCCAGCGTCGTCCACGCCGAGGTCAGGTCCGCCAGAGCGGCGGTCCCGTCGGCGGGCAGGTGGTCGGTGAACCACTTCTTCTCGGACATGCCGGTGGCGCCGCCGGTCACCACCCGGAAGTGGTCGGGTCCCAGCCGCATGATGGTCAGGTCGGCCAGGAATCCGCCCCGCTCGTCCAGCAGCGAGGTGTAGACGACGCGGCCGAGCGCCACGTCCAGCTGTGCGACCGCCAGCGACTGCACCGTCTCCAGAGCGGCCGGCCCGGTGATGTCGAAAACCGCGAACGCCGACAGATCCACGAGGCCGCACGAGTCCCGCATGGCCAGGTGCTCGGCGTTGATGATGGGCGACCACCACCGCGCCTCCCACTCGGCCTCCCGGGGCATCAGCCGGCCGGCGTAGCGCTCCAGCAGGGCCTCGTTGCTCGCGTACCAGTGCGGGCGTTCCCACCCGGCGGTCTCGAAGAAGACCGCGCCCAGCTCACGCTCCCTGGCGTACACGGGGCTGACCCGGACCGGCCGGCCGGACTCCCACTGCTCGCCCGGATGGACGATCCCGTACATCTTGTTGAAGCCTTCCCGCGCCCGCGCCTGCACGTGGGCGGCCGTGCGCTGGCACGGGTAGAAGCGGGCGATGTCGGCCTCGTGGACGTCGATCTCCGGCACCTGGCCGCTCATCCACTCGGCCACCGCGCGGCCGACGCCGGGACCCTCCTTGATCCAGCTGGCCGCGGCCGACCACAGCCCGCTCACCTCCGGCGTCTCCCCCAGCAGCGGGTGGCCGTCCGGGGTCATCGAGATCAGGCCGTTGATGGCGTAACGGATGCCGACCCGCTCATCCCCCAGCAGATCCGGCATGAGCTCCAGCGCCTCGGCGAGCTGCGGATCGAAATCGTCCTGCGTGAACGGCAGCTCCGTCGGCGACCGGGGCGACTCCTCGATCGAGGGGATGTCGTCCGCGTCGACGACGATCGGCCGGTGGGCGTAGGAGCCGACCTCCATGTCGCCGCCGTGCTGCCGCTCATACATGTTCGTGTCCACGTCACGGACGATCGGGTAGGCGATCTCGCCGGAGGTGTCCGCGAACAGCGGCACCGGGCCGACGCTGATCATCTGGTGCACGACCGGGGTGAGCGGGATCCGCGCGCCCGCCATCCGCGCGATGCGCGGGCTCCAGACCCCGCAGCAGATCACGCAGACGGGCGTCTCGATCTCCCCCTCGCTCGTGCGCACGGCCCGCACGCGGGGCGCGGGCCCGGCGGGGCTCACCTCGATCCCGAGCACTTCCGTCCCCGCGAGCACGCGCAGCGCGCCGGACTGCTCCGCCTGCTCCCGCATCAAGGTGCCCGCCCGCAGCGAGTCCACGACCCCCACGGTGGGGAAGTGCGCCCCGCCGAGGATCACCGACTCGTCCAGGTACGGCACCAGCTTGCGCACCTCGCCCGGCGAGAGCAGCTGCGCGGGGATGCCCCAGGTCCTGGCCGCGGTGCACCGTCGGCGCAGTTCGTGCATCCGCTCGTCGGTGCGGGCGACCTCGATCCCGCCGCTCTGGGTGAACACCCCCAGCGCCTGGTACTGCTCGGTGCTGTCGCGGGTCAGCTCCATCATCATCTTCGAGTACTCGATCGGGAAGATGAAGTTGGAGGCGTGCCCGGT
>DAITAE010000477.1:0-4044 GCA_036824445.1 Streptosporangiaceae bacterium
GGTGGCCACCCGGGCGATGGTGTAGCCGGTGTCCTCGTTGGCGTAGGTGATCCGTTCCAGCACCGCTTCCAGCACCGACAGGCCCGGCGGCACTTCAGGCGAAGGGAACTGGCCGGTCACAGTGGCCATTCTGCCGGGCGTCCTCAGGCGCGGTGCGCGGCGCGCCAGGCAGCCCAGACCTCGGGCCGCAGCTTGCCGCGGCCGGGGACGGCAAGACCGGTAGCTCGGGCCCAGGCCCGGACCTCGGCGGTGGACGGCTCCGGCACGCCTGGCGCCGGAGCGGGCTCGGCCGCAGCTGCTGCGGGCGCCAATGGTGTGAGCCGCGCGATCGAGGCGGCCTCGGCGCCGGCCCAGGCGCAGGCGGCGGCCAGGAAGCGGTAGGTCCATTCCTCGGCGAGATGGCGGGTCTCGCAGAAAACGACCGGGACGTTCGGCCAGCGGACCTGCAGTTCGGCGAGCCCGTCGGCGACCAGCGCGGGCCGGACCCGCTCCAGCTTGAACACCTGGGAATAGCGGTCCTCGACCACGACCGCGGCGCGCGGCAGCGCGGCAAGCTCAGCCACGGCGTAGCGCAGTTTCCCGCTGGTGAGGCTGGTCACCAGGTCAGCCATGGACTTGCGCTCGACCGAGGCGATGAGCCTGCCAGCGGCGACCAGGCCGTAGTCGCCGCAGGGCAGCGCCCGCTTGACCGTGCGGACCTGCCGCCCGCCGAACCGGTAGGCGTACCGCTCATGAGAGTCGACCATGATCTCCAGCTTGGCGATCCCGCCGGCCCGGGCGGCCGGGGTGGCCACGTTCGGGCGGGCCTGTTTACGGGTGCGCGGGGACTGCCAGAAGACCGCGTCGCGGCCGCGGGCCCTGGTGAAGACGATCTGGGAACGGTTCTCCCGCGCTCTGTCCAGGACCAAGTCGATGGCCGCGCCCCGCCGGACACAGGACCGGACGCCCACGCGTTCGACAATGTCGGGGTCGCCGGGCCATTCGTCCGCCGGAACCGGGTAACAGTACACGGCGCTGGTGCGCGGCCAAGTCCCCGAGGTGCGGAACACCATCCCGCCAGCCAGCGGCAGCAACAGCAGATACGGCAGCCTGGAATCGGGATCCGGATTGCGGGCGATCAGCAGCTCCACGCCGCTCAGCCTCCCATCCGGCCCAGGCTAGCCACCGTGGCGGCCCCAGAGCCGAAGAACGCTGCGATCAGCCAGGCAGCGTCGACGCCTTCCGCTCGCCCGCACAGAGTGGGTCAAAGGGACGAATGGAGCGCACACTCCCTCCGTTATGGCCGGGTGCGGTAATTTGACACCGACGGCAAGATCTGATGCATAACAGGTGATCTGGCGCCTACTGGCCGCGGCACGGGAGCTGCTGTGGGCGGGCGCTGCCTGCACTGGGTGCCAGGTTTCAACACGCTATACGCGACGTTAGAGTCCTGTGTTCTTCTTGATCGTGTCGAGCAGCTCGTTCCATGACGCCTCGAATTTGGCCACGCCCTCGTCTTCGAGGACTTGCACCACGTCGTCGTAGCTGATGCCGAGCCTCTCCAGGTCGGTGAAGACCTGCCGGGACGCGTCGTAGGTGCCGTGCACGGTGTCGCCGTGCAGTTCGCCGTGGTCGGCGGTGGCCTTGATGGTGGCCTCGGGCATGGTGTTCACCGTGTCGGAGACGACGAGCTCGGTGACGTAGGCGGTGTCGGGGAACGCCGGGTCCTTGGTGGACGTCGAGGCCCACAGCGGCCGCTGGAGCTGCGCCCCGCCGACCCGCAGCGTCTGCCAGCGTTCCCCGCCGAACCGCCGCTCGAACAGCTCATAGGCCAGCCGGGCGTTGGCGATGGCCGCCTTGCCGCGCAGCGCCGCCGCCTGCGGGGTGCCCAGCTTGTCCAGCCTGGAATCGACCTCGGTATCCATCCGGCTGACGAAAAACGACGCCACCGAGCGGATCTGGGACACCTCGCGCCCGGCCGTCTTGGCCTGCTCCAGGCCCGCCAGATAGGCGTCGATGACCTCGCCGTACCGCTGCAGCGAGAAGATCAGCGTGACGTTGACGCTGATCCCCTCCGCGATGGCCTGCGTGATCGCGGGCAGCCCTTCGGGTGTGGCCGGGATCTTGATGAACAGGTTCGGCCGGTCCACCATCCACCACAGGTTGCGCGCCTCGGCGATGGTCTTGTGCGTGTCTTTGGCTACCCTCGGATCCACCTCGATGGACACCCGGCCGTCCAGGCCGGCCGTTGCGTCGTATACCGGGCGGAGCACGTCGCAGGCCCAGCGGATGTCGTAGGTGGTGATCGCGCGAGACGCCTCTTCCACCGACACGCCGCGGGCCTTCAGGTCGGCGAGCTGGCCGTCATAGGCATCCCCGTGGTCGACCGCGTGCGCGAAGATCGTCGGGTTGGAGGTCACGCCGACCACGTAGTAGTCGTCGACCAGTTCCTGCAGGTTGCCGGTGCGCAGCCGGTCGCGGCTGATGTCATCTAGCCACACCGCCACCCCGGCCCCGGACAGCTGCCCGAGAACGTCAACTGACACCGCTACTTTCCCCTGCCTGTGTACCGCGGGCCGGGTAGCCCCCTGACCCTGGCCAGACTGTCGCGTGCCGCAGCGGCTACCCGCTCCGCGGTAATGCCAAACTCCCGGCAGAGCCAGCGACTAACGAGCACCCAACACCGAACTGGCAGCCAGACGGGGTATGCCCGCTGCCCGGGCCAGCCGGACGGTCGCCGAGATGCCAGGCCTGGCGCCTCGCAGGAACGCGGCGCGGCCGTCAGCGCCCGTGTGATCATCTCGGCGTTGCGCAGCTGCCCGGCGCCCCGGCCGGGCGACTTCCTGCAGTGATCGGCAAGTTTATGCGGCGCTTGAAGCATAGGTGCTGCCTGCAGGGTAGGACGAGCCGCTCAGGAGGTAAACAACGTGTCCCCACCCCCAGCAGTCCACACATCGCAGGACGAGCTGCTTGGCACCACCGCCGGAATCATCCTGACGGTGATTGTGGCCATCGCCGGCCTCGCGGTCTTGATCCTTCCAGTGTTCTGGGCCAGCGGCCATCCCGATCCCACCGGCACCAGAGCGCGGCAGCGGCGGAAGGCCGGTGATGGCACGCAGCAGGGTGACCCGCGCCGCGTCGTCCTGCACCAGGTGGAGAAGCTGGAAACCAGCACGGCCGGCCGGGCCGATGGCACCGGCCAGCGGGGGCACTGGCCCTCCGAACGGCTGGAGGACCGGCACGTTCCCGAGAACGGCAATCCGCACGGCAAACCCTCATCCTGGGCGCTGGTAGCCGTGGTGACGGCCGCCTTCATCACCGGCGGGCTAGCGATCATCACCCACACCTGGTGGCTAGTGTGGGCATGCGGCGGAATCGTTGTGCTCGCCATTCCCGCCGGCAAAGCGATCGGCATCATGGACGACACCGTCGCCTGGGGAAGCACGCCAGCCAACGCACCCGGCCCACCACAAGAGCCTGAGGCTGATCCCGGGCGGGACCAGCCAGATTACGCGCAAACAACGAGGCGCTGACCGCTGTCACCCGCCAACCGCTGCCCGGCAGCCCCGCCCGCCGCCAGCGCCCGGTGCCGAGCTCACGGGCCGGGCGTAGCTCCCGGCGGGCGCCGGGCAGCTCACGCGATCCCAGGAGGGCCACGACATGCCTATTCCGGCCATCAACCAGCGGCCAAGCCCGGTCACGCCGGCCGGGGAGGGGCAGTCGCTGTGGCGCACGACACTGGAAGCCGGCGCCCGGCTGCTGCAGGACACGACGCCGCTCAAGGACTTCGACATCTACGTCGCCGGGCTGCACTGCGCCAAGCACGAGCCCGGCATGCAGATGTAGGCCCACCACTACTGCCGCCAGGTCAACCAGGATCTCCTGCAGTGCGTGCTGTTCGACGGCAACGGGCGCGACGCCAACCTGATCGGCATCGAGTACATCATCTCCGAGCGGCTGTTCGGCACGCTGCCCGAGAGTGAGAAGCCGTACTGGCACCCGCATAACTACGAGATCCTCTCCGGCCAGCTCGCCGCGCTCGGGGCTGCCCGGGGTGGCCGAGCG
>DAITAE010000036.1:0-8219 GCA_036824445.1 Streptosporangiaceae bacterium
CATCGGCGGACAGGAACGCCAGACCAGGCATCAGAGCGCCCAACAGCAACTGCCTCACCATCCCGCGCCGACGCGGCCGACCGGTCACCGCCGCCACGCACAGCAGTAGGGCGGCGGCTCCGCCCAACTCGACAGCGAGCAGGTCGGCCGGGGCCGCGGCCGGGCCACCTTCGACCTGCGTTTCGAGACCGACACCGAGCTGGTCGGCAACGCCAGGCTGCGGATCTGGATGTCGGCCCCGGAGGCCGACGACCTGGACGTGTTCGTTGCCCTGCAAAAGCTCGACCGCTACGGCGACCTCGTCGGCTTCCCCTACTACGCGGTTCGACTCCCACCTGCTCATCCCCAGCGCACCCGGCTGAAGCGGGAGACGGCGCCCGGCCGAGGCGGGAGACGGCGCCGGGCTGAGCGGTGGACGGCGCCCAGCCGAGGCGCGGCCGTGTACCCTCTCATGATCCTGAAGACTTTCCGCTGTATGCGCGGAAAGGTCTTCAGGATCTTGGAGTTACAGGGCAGCAGGCGATGCGGGGGCGTGGTCGTGGGGTAGCGCCCGCGTGCCGCATAGGGTGGAGATGTGCCCACGCTCAGGATCGCTCTTGCCCAGATCAACTCCACCGTGGGGGACCTGGCGGGTAACGCGGCCGCGATCGTGGATTGGACCCGCCGCGCCGCGGACCGCGGCGCCCGCCTGGTCGTCTTCCCCGAGATGATGCTCACCGGGTACCCGGTGGAGGACCTCGCCCTGCGTGCCTCGTTCATCGACGCGTCGATCGAGGCGCTGGCCACCACCGCGTCCCGGCTCGCGGACGAAGAGCTCGGCGACGTCGCCGTCGTGACCGGGTACCTTGGCCGCCACATCGGCCCGCCGCCCCGGTACGGCCAGCCGGCCGAGGGCGCGCAGAACGCGGCGGCGCTGCTGCACGGCGGCCGGGTGCTGGTCACCTCGGCCAAGCACCACCTGCCCAACTACGGCGTGTTCGACGAGTACCGCTACTTCCTGCCCGGCGACCGGCTGGCGGTTTTCCGCCTGCCGTGCGGCGAGCCCGGGCAGGCGGAGCCTGCCGTGGACGTGGCCACCGCCGTCTGCGAGGACCTGTGGCAGGACGGCGGCCCGGTGGCGGTCACCCGGCGGGCCGGGGCAGGGCTGCTTGTCGTGCCGAACGCCTCTCCGTACGAGCGCGGCAAGGGCGACGCGAGGCTGGAGCTGTGCGTGCGCCGCGCCCGCGAGGCGGGCGCCACTCTGGCGTTCGTCAACATGATGGGCGGCCAGGACGAGCTCGTCTTCGACGGGGACTCCATCATCGTGGACGCCGCCGGCCGACTGCTGGCCCGTGGGCCGCAGTTCGAGGAGACGCTGGTCGTCGCGGACCTTGACCTGCCGGCGGCCAGCCCGGGCGCCCTGCCGGCCGACACACCCGCCGACGCCCACGACGGCACGACGATCACGATCCACCGGGTCACCGTGCCCGTGGACCCCGCACTGCTGGTGGATTCCGCGCCGGCTGCCGACCCCGCCGCGCCGGACCCGGGCCCGCTGTGGCCGCGGCTGGCGCCGCTGGCCGAGGTCTATGCGGCCCTGCTGACCGGGGTGCGGGACTACGTGCGCAAGAACAGCTTCCGGTCGGTGATCCTCGGCCTGTCCGGCGGGATCGACTCCGCGCTGACCGCCACCATCGCGGCCGACGCAATAGGTCCCGATCTGGTGCACGTGGTGCTGATGCCAAGCGGGTATTCGTCCGGGCACTCGGTCGCCGACGCCGAGGACCTCGTCAAGCGGCAGGGCCTGCACGTGCGCACGGTGCCGATCCAGCCGATGGTGGACGCGTTCCAAGCCGACCTTCAGGTGACGGGACTTGCCGCGGAGAACCTTCAGGCGCGCGTACGCGGCGTCATCCTCATGTCGCTGTCCAACGCCGGCGGCCACCTGGTGCTGACGACCGGCAACAAGAGCGAGATCGCCACCGGGTACTCGACCCTGTACGGCGACTCGGCCGGCGGGTTCGCGCCGATCAAGGATGTGCCGAAAACGCTGGTCTGGGAGCTGGCGCGGTGGCGCAACGAGGATGCCGCCCGGCGCGGGCAGGACCCGCCCATCCCGGAGAACTCGATCCTCAAACCACCGAGCGCCGAGCTCGCCCCCGGCCAGCTCGACACCGACACGCTGCCCGACTACGCGGTGCTGGATGCCGTCCTCGACGACTACATCGTGCAGGACATGGGAGCGGCGGAGCTCGTCGCCGCCGGGCACGACCCAGCCCTGGTGGACCGGGTGGTCGCGATGGTGGATCACGCCGAGTACAAGCGGCGCCAGTACCCGCCGGGCCCGAAGATCACTCCCCGCAACTTCGGCCGCGACCGCCGCCTGCCGATCACCAACCGCTGGCGGGAACCGCGAGTGGGCTGACCAGGACCTGGCGCACCACCTTGGGGTCCGGGGCGGCGCAGCTGCCCGCGCCCGGCGCCGGTCGCTCTCAGCTGAGCAGCAGCACGGCGTAGCAGGCGAGCCAGTGCTCGACCATGTAGTCGTCGCCGATGACGTGCGGCAGCGCGGCGTCGGCGTGGGTCCGCGCGGCCGCCTCGGCAGGCTCCACGCGTGGGTCCCCGGCAGGAAGCGACTCCGCGATTCGCCGCCAGCACCAGGCCCGGCTCGCGTTGAGCCCGTGCAAGTGGGCGATCTGGCCGTCGCTGGCGTCCGAGACGACCGCCGCGGTGAACAGCGCGGCAGGCTCCTCGCTGACGATCCCGGGCAGGAAGACCGACAGCCACCCGGCGAACTCCTCCTGCGGCAGGATCTGGGCCATGAGCTCGGCCTCGGCCAGCGCGGGCGACAGGAAATCGTGGCCGGACGGCTCCCAGCCGCCTGGGTAGAGCATGTCGGCCCCGTACCAGTCGAGCGACTTCCGCGCGATCGCCTCCAGCAGCTCCGGATCGCCGGCCGCTGCGCGCAGCTGCGCATAGCCAAGGGCGCGGGAGAGCCCGAACGCGCTGTTGGCGTGGACGCCGCAGCGGACCGGGTAAGTGGCCTTGGGCAGCCAGTCCAGGAAACAGCCGGTGATCGCGTCGGCCAGCGGCGCCATCGCGGCCGCCCATTTGGGGCCTTCCGGGTCGTCCCACAGCCACGCCTCGTGGATGAGCGCGAGGGCCCAGCCCCAGCCGTAAGGACGCTCGCGCCACCGGCCGGGGCCGGCGATGTAGTCCGCCTCCACGGCCAGGGCCACGGGGCTGAACTGGGCCCGCAGCGCCTTCCGGATCGCGGACGCGGGCACGGCATCGCCCGCGATGCGGAGCAGGCGCACCAGCAGCCAGTGCATCTCCACGCACGAATGCCAGTCGAGGCTGCCATAGAAGACCGGTGTGCGGGCCCGTGGGCGGAACGGGAAGTCTCCCGGACCGGACATCGTGTGATGGACGTCAGCGGGGAACTCGCGCTTGATGTTGGCGAGCGCCACCCGGGCGTATCCAGCGGCCTCGGCGCGCAGCAGTTCGCCCCATTCGGCCGCCAGGTCCACGATTCCTCCTCCAGGCCGCGGGTCGGCTGGCTTAGCTGATGGCAACTTTCCCGGTCTCGGGCTCGCCCGAACCTGGCGGCGCCACCCTGTCAGACTGGCAGGCGTGACCAGCGACGAACACCAGCAGGCCCGGGCCGTCTCGTTCGGGGCTGTGGCCGACGCGTACGAGCGGGGCCGGCCGCCCTACCCGCCCGAGGCGATCGACTGGCTGCTCCCCGCCGGCGCGGCGCGCGTCCTCGACCTCGGCGCCGGAACCGGGAAGCTCACCCGCCAGTTGGCCGGCCGCGGCCTGGACGTGACCGCGGTGGAGCCGTCGGAAGGCATGCGTGAGCAGCTGCGCCGGGTAGTGCCCGGCGTGAGCACGCTGGCCGGCAGCGCAGAGCGGATCCCGCTGCCCGGCCGCAGCGTGGATTCGGTGCTGGTTGCCCAGGCGTGGCACTGGGTCGATCCGGTGGTCGCGGTGCCCGAGGTCGCCAGGGTGCTCCGGCCGGGCGGGCTGCTCGGCCTGCTCTGGAACATCCGCGATGAGCGGGCGGACTGGGTGGCCGAGCTCGGTGCGGCCCTGCGCCGGAGCGATGGCCCTCAGTCGGCCAGCAATACCGTCAGCTCCGCGCCGCTGGTCGGCCCGCCGTTCGGCCCGGTCCAGCGCCACGATGTCGAGTGGGTGCACCACATCTCCCCGGACGCGCTGATCGACATGGTCGCCTCCCGCAGCTACGTCATCACCCTGCCCAGCGCCGACCGCGCGGCGCTGCTCAGCGAGGTTCGGCGTCTGATCCAGACCCATCCCGCGCTGGCGGGCGCCGATGAGATCGCGCTGCCGTACGTGACCCGGTGCTGGCGAGCCAAGCTGCCTGCCTGAGCACCCGGCGTCAGGGCCGCCGCGGCGTCGCCGGCGTTCCCTGCTTCCGCGGCGCTCGCTGCTTGCCCGGCGCTCGCTGCGTCCCGCCGAGGAAGCGCTCGACGTCGGCGGTTTCCGCCGCGAGCGCCGCCCGTTCCGGTGCGGTGAGCGGCTGGAGAGCCTGCGTAACGACCTTGCCGCCGGTGAAGCTCCACAGTGCGGTGCCGCGGCCCTGGACGAGCACGAACGGCCGGAACAGGCCGTTCGTGGCGATGACCGGGCCGCCCGGCGCCAGGAACAGCTCGCGCGAGGCCCAGCCGAGCAGGAGTGGGTCAAAGGCGCCCAGCAGGCGCAGATCCGGCACCGCGGGCACCTCTACCACCCCCGCCGGGCCGGCCAGGCTGGCCAGTCCATCGTCGCGGTCGGCGAGCCCGGAGGCGATCGCCGACAGCCCGCGCCGCGCGTCACCCAGCGGCAGGCCGGCCCATTTGGCCAGGTCCCGGTCGGTGGCGGGGCCGTGCCCGGCGAGATAACGGCGGGCGAGCATGCCGAGGGCCTGCTCGCGGCCCATCGGCGCCGGCGGCGGACCCAGCCAGTCGCGGGCCAGCACAAACGCCTGCTCCGCGTCGCGCATCGGGCCCCGCACGATCAGGCCGCGCAGCGTGGCAAGTACCAGGATGTGGACGATGGCCTGCCCCTGCGTGCGCACGTCGGCCGCGGCGATCCGCTCCCGCAATTCGGCCCTGGTGAGCGGCCCATCGGCGGCGAGGGCACGCTCGATAACCCGGACGCCCCGTTCGGCGTCCTGGGGCGAGACCCCCTCCTGCGCGAGCCGCCGCTTGTTCCCGGCGGCCAGCTGCGGGGTCGTGAGCTGGTGCAGCCACCAGTAGTCCTCGGCCAGCACCAGATGCAGGGTGCCACGGTTCAGCCAGCTGACCACGACCGAGCGGTCAGCCGTGAGCGCCTCGTCGACATGGGTGGCCAGCAGGCCCGACGTGCGCGCCCGGACGGCAAGCCGCATCCCCCGCGAGTCCTGCGCCTGGACGGCGAGCAGGTGGCCGGTGACCCCGGCGACGGTGCCGGCCGGCACGCCCGACAGCAGCTGCGCCCGCAGGCGCTCCGCCGCCAGGGCGGGCTGCTCCGTATTGCGCCTGGGCACGCCGGTCATGATCCCGATCCTGCCACCGGCCCGGATCAGCGGGCGGCGAGGCCGCGCAGTAGCTCGTCCACCACCCGCTCCGGGTATCCGGGCGGCACCGCCTCCATCTCGGGCCCGCGCCGGGCGATCACGGCTCCGGCCAGCATGAACAGCGATGCTTCGACGTCGAGGTCGGGCCGCAGCTCTCCGGTGGCGATGCCCCGGCGCAGGACCGTCCTGATCACCTCGCGACGCGGCTCCACCACCGTCTCCAGATACCGCGCCATCAGCCGCGGGTACTTCGCGCCCTCCCCCAGCAGCAGCGCGAACTGCCGGGCACGCCGCGGGTCGGCGGTCTCCTCGCACATGGCGCCGAGCAGCGCGACCAGATCTTCCCGGGCCGACCGGCCCGCCGGTTCCGGCAGCGGCGTTTTCAGCGCCGCGATGGCGTCCAGCAGCAGGTCTTCCTTGCCGGGCCAGCGCCTGTAGATGGTGGCCTTCCCCACGCCCGCCCTTGCGGCGACGCGCTCGATGCACAGCCCCTCCGGGCCCGACTCGGCGAACAGGCTGAGTGCCGCGTCGATGATGGCCCGGTCGGCCTGTTCACTGCGGGGCCGGCCGGGGCGGCGGGCGACGACGGCCGCGGCGCTTCCGGCGCTCATTGTGTGTAGCCTTCCGCCCTCACGGGGTCGCCCGCGTGCGCGCCAGGGCGCTCGGCGCCGGCGCGCCGCGAGGCCGGGGTGGCCTCCGCTCCCGTGGCGACCACGTCGTCGAGTGCGGCGCTAGCCTCCGGCGCGGCGATAGCTTCGAGGACAGCCGGGCCGACCGGCCCGCCTGCGGCCGCCGGGACCGGCTCGGCGTGGCCGGCCAGCTCCGTGGCGCGGGCCGGAGCCTCGGCCGCGGCGGCGCGCCGGGCACCGGCGCCGCGGCCGGGCATCCAGGCCACCACGACCAGCGCGCCGAGCAAGGTGATCACCGCCGAGATGAGGGTGGTGATGTGCATGGCGTGCACGAAGGCGGAATCGGCGAAGACGGCCAGGTCCCGCCCGGCGATGCTGCCCGGGCCCAGCTTTGCCGCCACCGCCTGGGTCGCCTCGATCGACCCCGTCGCCGCCCCCCTGGCGGCGGCCGGCAGCGCGCCCAGGTGCGGGCTGAGCTGGCCGCGGTAGGCCTGCGCGAGGATCGAGCCGAGGACCGCGACACCGAGCGCCCCCGACACCTGCCGCGCGACATTGGTGAGCGCCGAGCCTGCGCCCGCCCGCTCCCTGGGCACCACGGACATGACCGCCTCCGTGGCCGGTGGCATCACGCTGCCCATCCCCGCGCCCTGGACGAAGAACAGGGCCGCGAGCACCCAGATCGGGGTGGCGGTGCCGAGCATCTGGTAACCGGCGAGCGCCACCGTTACCACCAGCAAGCCGGACGCGACGACCGCCTTGGTGCCGTACCGCCGTACCAGGGCGGCGCTGCGCGGCGCCAGCAGCAGCTGGCCGGCTGCGAACGGGAGCGAGAGCAGCCCGGCCTGCAGCGCGCTGTAGCCGCGCACGCTCTGCAGGTAGAAGCTGAGGAAGAACAGCGCCCCCATCATGCCGAAGAACACCAGGGACAGCGCGCCGACCGCGGACGACAGGCGGGGGTTGCGGAACAGCCTGACGTCCAGCGACGGGTGGCGCAGCCTGGCCTCGTACCACGTGAAGAAGGCGAGCACGGCGACCCCGGCAACGATCGGGCCGAGCACACCGGCGTGCACCCAGGAGCCCTTCTCACCGCCCTGGATGATCCCGTAGACCAGGAGCACCAGTCCCGCGATGGAGGCCAGCACACCCACGTAGTCGATGCGGCCGGGGTCCGGGTTCTTCGACTCGGGCACCAGCAGCCAGACCGCGGCCGCACCGGCGGCCGTGAACGGCACGTTCAGCAGGAACACCGAGCCCCACCAGAAGTGGGCGAGCAGCAGGCCGCCGACGACGGGGCCGATCGCCACGCCGATGCCGACCGCCATGGCCCAGATGCCGATGGCCCGCGGCCGCTCTTCAGGGTCGAACACGTTGGTGATGATCGACAGCGTCTGCGGCATGACGGCCGCGGCGCCCAGGCCCATCGCCGCCCGCGCCCAGACCAGCTGATCCGGTGTCTGCGCGTACGCGGTGATCAGCGAGAAGAGGCCAAACGCCACCAGCCCGATCATCAGCATCCGCTTGCGGCCGATCCGGTCACCGACGACACCGAACGTGAACAGCAGCCCCGCGAACACCAGCGTGTAGGAGTTGATCCCCCACTCCAGCTGGCTCTGGCTGGCGCCGAGCCCGGCGACGGGGTCGGCGATCGTCTTGAGCGCCACGTTCAGGACGGTGTTGTCGAGCACGATGGCCATCAAGCTGGTGATCAGGACGCCGAGAATGAGCCAGCGGCGGCGGTGGATCCTGTCGGCAGGACCGGCGATCGCGGCCTGCGGGGAAGCGTTGCGCAATTGCATGATGTCCTTTGGGTAGCAGGAAGGGCTGGCGCCGCTGCCGGCGTTGTGGCCCTAGGTCCCGGGCGGCGATGTGCGGCCCGGGGAAGCTATCGATACGGAACTCCTCCGTATCGAAAAACATTCCCGCCGCCGGCCGGGTTGCGGCCAGCCAGGGTCGGCCCGCCGTTCCGCCACCGGCCGGGTTGCGCATCCGCGGCGGGCCGCCGTTCCGCCTGTGCCCCGCGGGCGGGGCATGCGATGATCGAACCGTCCGGG
>DAITAE010000036.1:8319-15816 GCA_036824445.1 Streptosporangiaceae bacterium
CGGGCTGTCTCCGCGCACGCCGAAGTTCGTGAAGCGCTACGCCGACGTCGCCGGCGTGCTCGGCCAGGCAGCCCGCGCGTTCGGGCAGGAGGTCGTGGCCGGGCAGTTCCCCGGCCCGGAGCACGCCTACCACTGAACCGCGCCACCACTGAACCGCGTTAGATCGGTGATGCGGAGCCCGGCGTGGACCTTGTAGCGGCCGTTGATCGAGACCAGATTGGCGGTGAGCGCCTCCACCTGGCGGCAGTTGCGAAGCCGGCCGGCATAGATGCCACGGACCCCGGGGATGCGCGCCGCGAGGTCGGCGACCAGGTCGGTCGCCGACCGGTCGTCGCCAAGCACCAGCACGTCCTGATCGATCGTGGCGACGCCGGGGTCGAGGAGCAGGACGGCCGACACATGGTGGAACGCACCGACCACCACTGAGCCGGGCAACACGGCGGCCGCCTGCTCGGCCGCGCTGCCCTCCGCCACCGTCAGCGCGTGGACGCCGCCTGCGTCGAACCCGAGCGGGTTCACGCAGTCGATGACGATCTTGCCCGCGAGCGGCTCCACCAGCGAGGCGAGCAGCTCCCGGTGACCCTCCCACGGCACGGCCACGATCACCACGTCCGCTGCCCGCGCCGTGTCCACGTTGGTCATCCCCCGGATCCCCGGCCCACCGCCGAGCCCGGCTGCCGCGGCAGCAGCGCGCTGCGCGCTCCGCGAGCCGATGATCACGGGGTTGCCCGCGGCGGCCAGGCGCCTGGCAAGGCCCTGCCCCTGGTCGCCGGTGCCGCCGAGGACCCCCACCACCAAGCTCGCGACATCGGGACCGTCAGCAGGCGGCACGCGCTGCTCAGTCATGCCCCGATCCTGCCAGAGCGGGCGCGGCCACGGGCGCCGGCGCCGGGCTGGTACCGCTGGACACGCAGCGCCGTTGATACGTTGTCGCCATGAGCACCCAGATCCAGATGGCCGAGCGCTTTCTCGCGCTGCACCGCCAGCAGCAGCCGCTGCTGTTGCCCAACCCGTGGGATCTCGGCTCGGCGAAGCTTCTTGCCTGGCTCGGCTTCTCTGCCCTGGCGACCACCAGCGGCGGGTTCGCGGCGACCGTCGGCCGCCTGGACGGGAAGGTGCGGAGAGACGAGGCGCTGGCGCACGCGGCCGCCATCGTGGAGGCGACCGACCTGCCCGTCTCGGCCGATCTTGAGAACGGGTTCGCGGACCATCCGGCGGGGGTCGCCGAGACGGTGCACCTCGCCGCCGGAGCGGGCCTGGCGGGCTGCTCGGTGGAGGACTTCACCGGCAGCCCCGGCGACCCGATCTATGAGCCGTCGCTGGCCTCGGAACGCGTCACGGCGGCGGCCGAGGTGGCCGCGTCCGGCCCGATCCGCCTGGTGCTCACCGCCCGGGCCGAGAACTACCTGCACGGCCGGCCCGATCTGGCGGACACGATCGCCCGCCTGCAGGCGTACCAGGAAGCAGGCGCCGACGTACTCTATGCGCCGGGCCTGACCGACCTGGCCGACATACGCCAGGTCGTGACCTCGGTCGACTGCCCGGTGAACGTCCTGGCCCTCCCCGGGGGGCCGACGATATCTGAACTGGCCGAGGCCGGCGTGCGGCGGGTCTCGGTCGGCTCTGCGTTCGCCTTCGCCGCGCTCGGAGCGCTGGTCGAGGCCGCCACCGAACTGCGCGAGCAGGGAACCTACGGCTTCGGCGCCCTCAGCGCCGTCGGCCGCGCCGCCGTGCGCGAGGCCTTCGCCGGCTGATGCCCGGGCCGTCGCCGGCCGACACCCCGGCGGAGGGCCGCGCTAGGCGTCGAGGCTGAGCACCATCGTGGGGCGCTCGATCACATGATCCTCGCGCAACGGCCTAACGGCGGTGCCGATGGCGAAGAACTCGGTGGTGTGGGAGCCCCAGGTGTGACTGTGCTGGCGTAGCTGGACCCCGACGATCCCCTCCGCGTGCAGCGCCTCGGCCTCGGCCTGCATCCGGCTCATCGCCAGCTCCCTGGCGTCGTACAGGGCCTGGGTGAACTGCTCGATCTCCACGTTGCGGCCGATGTTGCCGATCACCCCGCCGAGCCTCTGGTGGGCGATGTGATAGACGCACGACCCCATCACCATGCCCAGCGGCGCGTAACCGGCCCGGATCAGGGTCCAGAAGTCCTGCCCGGACAGGTCGGAGGTGAACGGCTGATTCTTGTTGTTGCGCCAGTTGGCGACCCCGCCGCCGCCCGCGCCCTCCTCGGCCTTGACCGCGGTGCCGACCGCGATGAACTCCGCGATGTCGGACCCGAACTCCTTCATCTCCACGTCAAGCCGGACCCCCACGATGCCGTCGGCGGCCAGCGCGTCCGCCTCCGCCTCCATCCGGGTCATCGCCAGCTCGCGTGCGTGGTACATGGCCTGCGACAGCACGTCGAGCTCGGCGTTCTTCCCCCACCGGCCTACCTGCAGCCCGACATGGTAGATCGAGCTGCCGAGCACCAGCCCCAGCGGGCGGAACCCTGCCTCCCGCACCAGCAGGAACTCGTTGACGGAAAGGTCGGAGGTGAAGATCGCCCCCGGCTTGCCCGGCTGCAGTTCGGCGAGGCGCCGCATGGCGTCCTGCGGCACGCCGGCCGCCTCCAGGCTGGCGGGTATCTGCTCTGTCATCGTCGTCCTCTCACGCTGGGAAGAGGGGGAAACGTGCTTGCTGCCATCACCTCAGCGCCCGAGCCGCACCCTTGCCACCTGCCGCCGCTGCGGGTCGAGCGAGAGAACCGCGAGGCTGCCCGGCGGAGCAGCGACCGCGGGGGAAGAGAACTGGGCGGTGGCCGTGCCGACGATCGTGACCTCCGCGATGTGGTCCCTGCTGCCCTCCCGCGCAGGGCACTCCCGCGCGCGTACCCGCAGGTCATAAGTGGAGACCACGACCCCATCCGCGCCCATCTGGCCGACATCGGCCTCGAGCTGGACCCGGGCGTCATGCCTGGCCATGTTGACAAGCTCGGTGTAGCCGGCCACCTCCGTGTTCCCGGCGTTCCAGAGGGCCGAGCCGCGCGTCAGCCAGTCATCGTGCCTGGCGCCGATCGAGATACCCAGTGCCAGGCCGACCGGTACCCAGCCGGCCCGGATGAGCTTGGCAAAGTCCTGGCCGGACAGATCGGAGCTGAACGGCTGCGGCGGGGCAGGCGCGCCCATGCCCCGCACGGCCGTGCCGATCGCCCTGAACTCCAGCCCGCCCTGCGGGAACGGGCCGAAGCTGAGCGAGACGCCCACAATGCCGTGCCCGCCCAGCCCGGCGCACTCGGCCGTCATCCGGCCGATCGCCTTACGGCGGGCGTCGTACATGGCCTGGGTCAGCGGGCCGAAGGTGCCCCAGCCGCCCTGCCCGGACACCTGCGTCGCCGCCGTGACGACCCCGCCGAAGACCCCGCTGGACCAGCCCCCGGGGCAGGCGTATCCGCCGGCGTAGCCGATGTTGTACACGCACGCGCCGAGCACCTGGCCGACCGGCTCGAACCCGACGCCACGGATCGCCGCGAACTCGTCCGTGGACAGTGCCGAGCCCCAGGTTCCGCTGCCCCGGATCTCCGCCATCCGGTCCCGCGCCGCCGGCGGGAGCGTGGCACCCGTGCTGTCGTCGGTCACCGCGCGTCCCCTCCGGCTGCTGGACGCCCCAACCCTACCTTCCCGGGCGAGCCGGGCGAGACGCCCGCCTAACCGTCCTGGGCATCCCACTCCTCGTTGCGCCGGCGCACGGTTTCCAGCGCCCGCTCCGCTTCCTCCCGGGTGGCGTAGGGCCCGAGCCGGTCCTTGCCGGGGCATACGCCGTTCCGCTCCACCGTTTTATGCCGTAGGCAATACCACCAGCGAGGTTCATCGTCCATGCCACTAGACTCCCAGACCATGGCAACAATGCTCCAGCCCGGCCGGATCTCGCCCGTCCGGCAGGTGCCGGCGCACATCCCCCGGCCCGAATACGTGGGCAAGAAGCGCCCGTGGACGGGTGAGCCGAACGTCAAGGACGCCGACACGATCGAGCGGATGCGGGGCGCGGGGCGCCTCGCCGCCCAGGCGCTGGCGGAGATCGGCCGGCATGTCGGGCCCGGGGTCACCACGGACGAACTGGACCGGATCGGGCACGAGTTCCTGACCGGCCACGGCGCCTACCCGAGCACACTGGGCTACCGGGGCTACCCGAAGTCGCTGTGCACGTCGCTCAACGAGGTGATCTGCCACGGGATCCCCGACGACACGGTGATCGCCGACGGGGACATCGTCAACGTGGACATCACCGCCTTCATCGGCGGGGTGCATGGCGACACCAACGCCACGTTCCTCGCCGGGAACGTAGACGCCGAATCACGGCTGCTGGTCGAGCGCACGCACGAGGCGATGATGCGCGGCATCCGCGCGGTGGCACCCGGGCGGCCGCTCAACGCCGTCGGCCGGGTGATCGAGTCGTACGCGCGCCGCTTCGGCTACGGCGTGGTCCGCGACTTCACCGGTCACGGGATCGGCACCACCTTCCATTCCGGGCTCATCGTGCCGCACTTCGACGACCCCAGCGTCAGTGTGATCATGGAACCGGGGATGACCTTTACCATCGAGCCGATGCTGACGCTGGGCACGATCGACTTCGACATGTGGCCCGACGGGTGGACGGTGGTGACCAAGGATCACAAGCGCACGGCTCAGTTCGAGCACACCGTGCTGGTCACCGCGGACGGCCACGAGATTCTGACCTGCCCCTGAGCGTGGGAGAGCTGATCCTGCTCCGGCACGGGGAGACCGAGTGGAGCCGCGCCGGCAGGCACACCGGGCGAACCGACCTGCCGCTCACTCCCGCGGGCGAGGCGGCCGCCCCCGCACTGGCGCCGGCGCTCGCCGGCCGCGACATCCGTGCCGTCTTCGCCAGCCCATTGCAGCGCGCCACCCGGACCGCCGCGCTGGCCGGCCTTGCCCACGTCCAGCAGGACCCGGACCTGCGGGAATGGGACTACGGTGGATACGAGGGGGTGACCACCCAGCAGATCAGGGTGCAGTGGCCCGGGTGGTACCTGTGGCGGGATGGCGTCATCCCCGGCGACGCCGATCACCCCGGCGAGACGGTGCAGCAGGTGGGCGCGCGGGCGGACGCGGTGCTGTCCCGGGTGACCCCGCTGCTGGCCGACGGCGACGTGGTCCTGGTGTCCCACGGGCATCTGCTGCGCGTGCTGACCGCCCGCTGGCTGCGGCTGGAGCCGGCCGACGGCCGGCTCTTCCGGCTCGGGACCGGCACCCTGTGCACGCTGGGCACCGAGCACGGCGAGCCCGCGATCAGCTCCTGGAACGTTCCTCCCTGCTAGAGACCGCCGTTCAGCCGACGAACGTCAGTTTCAGCAGGTATACGTTCATGGAGATGATGAGCAGCGCGATGACACTGGTCGTCACGGTGGTCAGGCGCCGGTTCACCAGCGGGCCCATGATGTCACGGCGGCGGGTGAGCAGCAGCAGCGGAACAAGCGCGAACGGGATGCCGAACGAGAGCACGACCTGCGATATCACCAGGCTGGCCGTGACCGGCAGGCCCAGCCCGAGCACGACAAGCGCCGGGAGCATAGTGATCGCGCGGCGGAGGAACAGCGGAACGCGGCGCCCGATGAAGCCCTGCATGACGACCTGGCCGGCATACGTGCCCACGCTCGACGAGGAGAGGCCCGAAGCCAGCAGGGCGACTGCGAACGCCAGCGCGGCGCCGCCGCCGACCAGCCGGTCGATCCCGGCGTGGGCGGCCTCGATCGACCCGACGTTTCCGGCTCCGGTGCGGTGGAACAGTGAGGCGGCGACGAACAGCATCGTCAGGTTGACCAGGCCGGCGAGGCCGAGGGCGATGATCACGTCGAGGCGCTGGAAGCGCAGGAGTTCCCGGCGCTCGGCATCGTCACGGCAGGAAACGCGCGACTTCGTCAGCGCCGAGTGCAGGTAGACGACGTGTGGCATGACCGTCGCCCCGATGATGCCGGCGGCGATCAGCAGGCTTCCGCCGGGGAGGCTCGGGATCAAGCCCTGCGCGATGCCTCCCGGGTCGGCGCCCACGGCCAGGAGGTCGTAGCCGAATCCGCAGAACACGATCGCGAGCAGCGCCGTGATCGCGAGTTCGAACCGGCGGTAGCCGCGCTGTTCCAGTGCCAGGATCCCGAACGCGACCACCGCCGTCATCACCCCCGCCACGGGCAGCGGCACGTTGAACAGAAGGTTCAGCCCAACCGCGGCCCCGACGAACTCGGCCAGGTCGGTCGCCATCGCGATCAGCTCCGCCTGCACCCACAGGCCCAGGCAGGCCGGCCTCCGAAGATGCGCCTGGCACAGTTCCGGCAGGTCGCGGCCGGTGGCCACACCGACCTTGGCGGACAGGTACTGCACCAGCATGGCCATCAGGTTGGCCGCCACGATCACCCACGCCAGCGCGTACCCGTACTCCGCCCCCGCCGAGAAGTTCGTGGCGAAGTTGCCCGGGTCGATGTAGGCGACCGCGGCCACGAACGCGGGCCCGAGCAGGGCCACGATGCCGCGCACCCGTCCGCGCGCACGCAGCAGGCGCAGCCCGCTCTCGTCGGGGACCGCCGCGCCGGCCGCCAGCGGCAGCGCCGCTGAGTTCGCGGTCGGCGGCGTCAAGGTCAGCCCACCGAGGGGCCGAGCCCGAGCGACTGCGGCGTGCTCGCGTCGGGCGAGGGCTGGTGCAGGCCTTCATCGAGCGAGCCGAACTCGGTCATCAGCGCCGGGCTGCCGCCCCACGGCGTCTGCTCCTCCGCCACCAGGGTGTTCGTGGTGAGCAGCAGGCCGGCAACCGAGGCGCCGTTCTGGAGCGCCGAGCGCGCGACCCGGAGCGGGTCGATGATGCCCATCTCGACCATGTTGCCGTAGCGCCCTTGCAGGGCGTCGAACCCTTCGTCCGGGCCCATCTTGGCCATCTGCGCGACTACCTCCTCGCCGGAATAGCCCGCGTTCGCGGCGATCAGATAGGCCGGCTCGGTCAGCACCCGGCGCACGATGTCGACACCGGTCGCGTAGTCGTCCTTGACCTGCAGCTCGTCCAGGGCGCCTTCGGCGTGCATCAGGGCCGCACCGCCGCCGGCCACGATGCCCTCGGCCATCGCGGCCCTGGTAGCGGACAGCGCGTCCTCGACCCGGTGCTGCAGCTCCTTGAGCTCGGCCGGGGTGGGCGCGCCGACCTTGATCACCGCGACCTTGCCGGTGAGCGCGCCGATCCGCTCGGTCAGCACATCCTCGTCGGCACCGAAGGTGGCCCGTTCCCGCTCGGCGCGCAGCTGAGTGACCCGGAACTCGACGTCGTCGGAGGAACCGCCGCCACCGATGATCGCGGTCCGGTCGGCGTCGACCCTGACCTGCGCGGCCCGGCCAAGCTGATCGAGGGTCATCGTCTCCAGGGTGAAACCCGAGTGCCGGCTGTAAACGGCGCCACCGGTGATCGTCGCGATGTCCTCCAGCTTGTGCAGCCGCCGGTCGCCGAACCCGGGAGCCC
>DAITAE010000037.1:0-9272 GCA_036824445.1 Streptosporangiaceae bacterium
TGGACGAGGTGCTGACCGGATTCCGGGTTACCAGCTCCGGCTGGTACGGCCGGGAAGGCGTGGCCGGCGACCTGATGACCTTCGGCAAGGTGATGGGCGGCGGGCTGCCGGCCGCAGCCTTCGGCGGGCGCGCGGAGATCATGGACCGGCTGGCGCCGTCCGGGCCGGTCTACCAGGCCGGGACCCTGTCCGGGAACCCGCTGGCAACCGCGGCCGGGCTGGCCACCCTGCGGGCCTGCACGCCCGAGGTGTACCGCCGGGTGGACGAGGTGGCCGCGACCGTGGCCAAACTGGCCGCCGCCGCGCTGGCCGCGGCCGGGGTGCCGTTCCGGTTGCAGGAGGCGGGCAACCTGTTCTCGTTCTTCCTCGGCAGCGACGCGCCGGTGCGCGACTTCGACGAGGCACGCGCTCAGTCCGGCGCGGCGTACGCGGCGTTCTTCCACGGCATGCTCGACGGCGGTGTCTACCTGCCGCCGTCCCCCTACGAGGCCTGGTTCACCTCCGCCGCGCACGACGACGAGGCGGTCGCCAGGATCGCCAACGCCCTCCCGGCGGCCGCCTCGGCCGCCGCGGGCGCCGTCGGCTGATGCGGGCCGCCGCGGGCGCCGTCGGCTGACGCGGGGTCAGCTGATGGTCACCGCGATGATCCCGGCCACGATCGCCGCCGCGCCGGTGAGCCGGCGGCCCAGCCCGCCCTCGCCGAGCAGCCGGCGGCCCAGCACGACCCCGAACAGGACGCTGACCTCCCTCGCCGGGGCGACGGCGGCCACCGAGGTGAAAGTCATCGCCACCAGCACGAGGATGTAGGCGAGCGGGGAGAGCAGCGCCGCGCCGAGCGCCTGGCGCCGGTAGCGGCGCCACAGCAGCCGGGTCCGCCCGGCGTCGGCCAGCGCGAACGGCGCCAGCGCCAGCGCCATCCCCACCAGCGAGGCATAGCCCTGCAGCAGCGGCGGGTTGCCCACCGAGGTGACCGCGACCTTGTCCCAGAGGGTGTAGCAGGCGATGAAGATGCCTGTCGCCAGGGCAAGCAGGATCGCGGCAGGAGCCAGCGCCTGCCCGGTGCGGGCGGGCATGCCGAGGACAACCACCCCGGCGACGAGCAGGCCGATGCCCGCCAGCGCGGCGGGACCGGGTCGCTCGCCGAGTATGACGATGCCCGCGAGCGCGGCCAGCAACGCGCCCGAGCCCCGGCCGATGGGATAGACAGCCGACAAGTCGCCGACCCGGTAGGCCCGCAGCAGGAACAGGAAATACCCGGTCTGCAGCGCCGCGGTGCCGACCAGGAACACCCACGACCGGATGGTCAGGTGCGGAGGGCTGGCGATCAGGCTGACCGCCACCACCGGGGCGTAGATCAAGGTCGCCGCCGCCGACATGAGCCATACGAAACGGATGGCTCCGGCCTCTGCCGCCTGCTTGCTGAACAAGTTCCAGCAGGCATGAGCGACTGCAGCAACGAGGATGAGGACGAGGGCGGTGGCGTTCAGTTAACGGCTCCCCGGTGCATTCTCCCGGCGCTGCGAGCTCGCGGCGCCCTTCCGGCCTTTCCATCCTGTCCGGGACGAGGCCGTTCACCTGCAGTTCATCATGCCTCAGCGCGGCCGGGGCTCTGGTCCGCCCCCGGTAGGCTGGGCGGGCCATGTCTGACACCACCGTGGTCCACCTGCTGCGCCATGCGGAGGTGAGCAACCCACGCGGCGTGCTCTACGGCCGGCTACCCGGCTTCCATCTGTCCGAGGAAGGCCGGCTCATGGCGAAGTCGGCTGCCGGGTTCCTGGCCGGCCGGGACGTGACCGTGGTGTGGTCCTCCCCGCTGGAGCGCGCGCTGGAGACCGCCGCGCCGGTCGCGGCCCAGTTCGGCCTCGACGTCGAGATCGATGAGCGGCTGATCGAGCCGTGGAACCACTTCGAAGGGACCACGTTCGGCGTCGGGTCCGGCGCCCTGCAGCGGCCATCGCACTGGCGGCATCTTCGCAACCCGTTCCAGCCGTCCTGGGGTGAGCCCTACGACAGCATCGCGGCCCGGATGCACGCCGCGATGACCGACGCGGTCAGGGCCGCCCGCGGGCACGAGGCGGTCTGCGTCAGCCACCAGCTGCCCATCTGGGTTGCCCGGCGGGCAGCCGAGGGCCGCCGCCTGTGGCACCACCCCGGCCGCCGCCGGTGTGCGCTGGGAAGCGTGACCAGCTTCACGTACCACGGGGACACGATCGCCGGGATCAGCTACGCCGAGCCTGCCGGGGCCGGGCGGCCGCAGGTCCCCGGCGCGTGAGGCGGGCCGGGGGGCCGCCCGGCGGGCCACAGGGGCCGGCCCGCCGTCACCGCGGCGGGCCCGGTCCGGCACAATGGGGCGCGGCACTACTGCCTGTAGGAGATCGCCCTGTGTCCCGTCCGCCGCGATGTCCGCGCCGTCACCCACGCCACGCGGCCATCGGCCCCAGGCTCAAGCGCGCACGCCGCGGCGCCGCAGCCGTGGCGGCGGCAGCGGGCACCCTCACGCTGGCGGCCTGCGCGGGCGGCGGCATCGCGCAGAGCACACCGGCCAGCAACGGCCAGAGCTTCGTCTCGGGGGACAGCGGCACCACGGTCTTCGGGAGCAGCAACCGCCCGCTCGCGCCCCCGGTCACCGGCACCACGCTCGACGGCGCCCGGCTCAGCCTGTCCCGGTTCCGCGGTCATGTGCTGGTGATGAACTTCTGGGGTTCATGGTGCACACCCTGCCGTGCCGAGGCGCCGACGCTCGCGTCGCTGGCCCGAACCTTGCGCCCCGCGGGCGTCGCCTTCCTCGGCGTGGACATCAGGGATACCCCGGCCAGCGCCCAGGCGTTCCAGCGCAACTTCAACGTCACCTACCCGAGCCTGAACGACCCGGGTGACGCGATCGCGCTCGCCTTCCGCAGCACCGTGCCGCCCGCGGGTATCCCGACCACCCTTGTCATCTCGCGCAGCGGCCGGATCGCGGCCCGCGTCATCGGCCAGGTCTCCTACCAGGGGCTGCGGGGACTGATCTCCAAGACGCTGGCGCAGCCGTCATGAGCACGGCACGTCTCGGAGATCTCCGGCCCGCTGCGACGGCGGGGATCCACGGGACACGCCCTCGGCGGGGACGGGCGGTCTCCCGGTGACCGGCGTGCGCATCCCGCCCGGCCAGCGGGGCCAGCGGGCGCAGCGGGGCCAGCCCGGCCGGGGAGCCCTGCGGCGCGCGGCCGGTACGCCGGCGCCGTCGCCCGGCCCTGTGGCCTGGCTACGGTGGGCCTGGTATCACCTGACCTCCATGCGCACCGCGCTGGTGCTGCTTTTCCTGCTCGCGGTCGCGAGCGTGCCCGGGTCGGTGCTGCCACAGCAGGGGATCGACCCGCAGGCGGTGCAGCAGTACTACGCCGCCCACCCCGCCCTGGCGCCGCTGCTGGACAGGCTGTCGCTGTTCAACGTCTTCGCGTCGCCGTGGTTCGCCGCCATCTACCTGCTGCTGTTCGCCTCGCTCGCGGGGTGCGTGATCCCGCGCACCTTCCGCCTGGCCGGCTCGGCGCGGCAGCAGCCGCCCCGGGCGCCTGCCAACCTGTCCCGCCTGCCGCTCGCGGCCCGCCACGAGACCCAGCTCACCCCGGACGAGGCGCTCGCGGCCGCGGCGGCGGTGCTGACGGGCCGGCGGTTCCGGCTCCGGACGGGCGACGGCTGGGTTGCCGCGGAAAAGGGCTACCTGCGCGAGGCGGGAAACCTGCTCTTCCATCTCGCGCTGCTGGTGCTGCTCGCCGCGGTCTGCGTGGGCGGGATGTTCGGCTACAAGGCGAACCGGCTGCTCGTCGTGGGCGACTCGTTCGCGAACACCGCCACCGCCCTGGACGCGTTCCACCCAGGGCGGGCCGTCTCCGCGGCCGACCTCCAGCCGTTCACGATCGCCCTCGACAAGTTCGAGGCGTCGTACATCACCTCGGGTGCCCTCCGCGGGCAGCCGTCACGGTTCGATGCGCTCATCCGTTACGCACCGCAGCCTGGGGCCGCGATGCGCGGCTACAGCCTGCGGGTGAACCATCCGCTGACCGTGGACGGGGCGCGGGTGTTCCTCATCGGCCACGGCTACGCGCCGGTCTTCCGGGTCACCGACGGGACCGGGCGGGTCGTCTTCAACGGCCCGGTGCCGTTCATCGCCGCGGAGCAGGCGGGCCTCACCTCCGAAGGCGTGATCAAGGTGCCCGACGCCCGCCCGCGGCAGCTGGGTTTCGCGGGGGTCTTCCTTCCCACCGCCGTGGACGCGGGCGGCAAGCTCGGCTCCGCCTTCCCGGCGCCGCTCAACCCGGCGGTGAGCCTGGTCTCCTACGCCGGCAACCTGGGCATGAACAGCGGCCCGGCGCAGTCGGTGTACCAGCTGGACACCTCGGGCCTGCGCCAGCTGCCGGTCGCGCCGCGACCGCTCGCACCGGGCCAGTCGATAAAGCTGCCGGACGGGTACGGGACCCTCACCTTCACCGGCTACCGGCAGTGGATCAGCCTGGCGATCACCTACGACCCGGGCACGCTCCCGGCCCTGATCGCGGGGATGACGGCCCTGGCGGGCCTGCTGCTGTCGTTCTTCATCCGGCGGCGCAGGATGTTCGTGCGGGCCTACCCGGGACCGGGCGGCCGGACAGTGGTCGACGTCGGTGGCCTCGCGCGCTCCGACGCCGCCGGAGCCTTCGAGACCGAGTTCACCACCCTGGCCGGTGAGATCTCATCGGCGCACCGGGGCAGCGAGCCCGCCGTGCCCGCCCGGAGCCCGGGGCGGGGTTCCGGCGCGGGCGGCCTGCCAGCCCTGGCCGACCAGACCGAGGGGGAGTGAGAGCCGTGCCCATCAACGACGGGCTGGCCAACCTCAGCCACTACTCATTCGTGGCCACCGTCGTGGCCTACGCCCTTGCGGTGCTGGCCTTCGCGTGCGACTTCGCCTTCGGGCGGGACACGCTGGGCCCGCTGCGGTCGGCCCGGAAGCCAGCGGCCGACCTGGTCGCGGTGGGCGCGGCACCGAGCTCCCCGGGCTCGGGCACGTCCGAGCCGGGATCCACCCCGTCGGTTCCAGCCGCTGGACCCGGCACGGGACAGGATGCCCGGGGGATGGGGCGCTGGGTGCGGGTAGCGATCTGGCTGACTGCCCTCGGGCTGGTGGCGCACATCATTGGTGTCGTCAGCCGCGGGCTTGCCGTGCACCGGGTGCCGTGGGGCGATATGTACGAATTCGTCACCACCGTCACCTGCGTAGCGGTCATCTTCTTCTTCGCCCTCATGCTTCGCTACCGCGCCTACCGGCTGGGCCTGTTTGTGATCGGCCCGGTGGTGATCCTCCTTGGTCTCGCGGAAACGGTCATCTACACCCCCGCCGGGCAGCTGCCTCCGGCACTGCAGTCCTACTGGCTCGCGATCCACGTGACGTCGATCACCCTTGCGACCGGCGCGTTCGTGGTGGCGGCCCTGCTAGCGGTCGTCTACCTGCTCGCCGACCGGCACGCCAGCCGGGCCGCCGCGGGCCTGCCCACGCGGGCCGACGCGATCTTCCGCATCCTGCCGCCGCCGAAGGTGATCGACCAGCTTGCCTACCGGACGGTGGTGTTCGGCTTCCCGCTGTGGACCTTCGGCATCATCGCCGGCGCGATCTGGGCGGATATGGCCTGGGGCCGTTACTGGGGCTGGGACCCCACCGAAACCTGGGCCTTCATCACCTGGGTCGTGTACGCGGGCTACCTGCACGCCCGCGCCACCGCGGGCTGGCGGGGGCGCAAATCCGCGTATATCCAGCTAGTCGGCTTCGGGTGCCTGATCTTCAACACCGTCGTGGTCAGCATCATCATCACCGGGCTGCACTCGTATGCCGGCCTCAGCTGAGGTAGCCAGGTTCAGTCCAGCGCGCCGGGATCCTCACCCCGGATAAGCCGCTCCAGCGCGCTGATGAATTCGGGGTCGTCATCAGGCCCGGTCGGCTTCCTGGGGCCTGGCCCGTCCGGCGGGTTCAGCGCAGGCAGTCCGTCCGGCTCCAGCCATCGCTCCCGGCCCGCCGGGTGGCGCCGGAGCGCCGCCTGGGTATCCCGCGGGTGACGGGACGGGTGCCCGGCCCGGGGCAGCGCACGGCCCGCCAGCCACCACATCAACATGCCGCCGACCAGCAGCCCTGCGATGAGCAGGGCGGACAGAACCGCCAGCAGCATCATGGCGGCAGCCTAACCTTTGCGTATCCGGACTGCCCGTAAATCGGGTGAGTCCGCCGTCCTACCGGCGGTCCACAGCACGTGACAGTCAGTCAGGGCAGATGACGTTCCGGGTAAATTCGTCGTACTCTGGCGGCTTGGCACCGATCATGGGGAGAGCGAGTTATGCGGCTGCGGCTCTTTGCCCGCTTCCGCCGGTCCGCCCGGCCACGGCGGGCCCGCGGTGCCGGCTGGGGACCGTGGGCTGAGCCACCCCGCGAACAGCCGGGCCTGGGTCCGCCTGCCACCGGACGCCATCGCCGGGACGGCGGGCGGGAGTTGGCGGCCGACGCGCAGCCGGTGGGCCGCGGGCAGCCGGGGCCGCAGGCAAGTCCGTATGGGTCCCCGGTGAGGGAGGTCCTCCCGCGCCGGGCGAAGCCACGGCGCCCCGATACGGCCAGGGGAACCGCCCACCGGGCTGGGGCTGCCAGGGCGGCCGCAAGAACGGCGCCCCGGGCCGGTGCAGAGGCCCGTTCGGCGGTGGGGCCTGCCCGGCAGCGGCCGGAGACTGCACGCGAAGCCGGGCTGCCGTGGTACGAGGTGGCGCATGCGCGCAGGGCGGCGGAGGGGCGCCGGGACTGCGGCGAGCTGGAACACCTGGTCTGCCGGGAGTGGGAGGAGGGTGCGGTGCCGCCGCCGGAGGCTGTCCGCGCCATCGACCGGCTGGCCGAACTGCCGTCCCGGATCAAGCAGATCCTCGTGTCCGGCCTCGATGCGATCTTCGTCGGGCCCGGCGGCGTGCCCGACCTCGACGATATGGCCAAGCTGCACGGCGTCCCTCTGCCGTCCGGGCGCGCCACCTGGGACGCGTGCGCCGGCGCCTATGGCGAGCGAAAGATCATTGTCGGTTCACGGCCGTCGGCCGCCCCGGACGTGATGTGCCACGAGGTCGGGCACGCAGTGGACGACATCGATGGATCCGGCGAGAGGTGGCAGTCGGATTCGGATGAGTTCCGTAGCCTGTATGACCGCTGCCTGCCGCGTCTTGTGAGCTACTTCCACCGGCAGGAGGGGGCGGTCGGCCGGCGAGAGTTTTTCGCCGATGCCTTCGCCGCGATCGCCTCGCGGCAGCGGCCAGCGCTCGTGGACATGCTGGGCGGCGACACCAGGATCGCTCTCGACGTCATGCTCTTCTTCAACCTGCGATACGGCATTTAGAGTGGTATGCGATGTTTGTCATCAAGCTTCCCAACGGAAATCTCATGGCCCCCGAGTCAGCCGTGGACGCCGATGGCCAGGTGGTGGGGGACGCTTACGTGGAGATCTCGCCGGCCGACCCGGAATATGCGCGCCTGGCCGAGCAGGCGCTCTCTGAGCAGGAGGTCGAGGACCGCAAGCGGCGGTGGCGCGATGGCGACGAGGCGCTGCGCCGGGAGTTCGAGGAGTACCTGGCCAGCCGCGGCCAGGACGACACCGGCCAGGGCTGAGCGGCCGGGCTGACCGAGCAGGCGCTCGAGGGCGGACGCTGAGGGGGCGGACGGTGAGGGGGCGGACGCTGGCGGTCCGTCGCTGAAGGGTCGGCGCTGACCGAGCTGTCGCTGATGGGTCGGCGCTGACCGAGCGGTCGCTGAGCGGGCGGACGCAGAACGGCCGGCGCCGACCGACCGGAACTGACCGGGCCGGAATTGACCGAGCCGGGGCTGACCGAGTCGGCGTTGAGCCGGGCAGGACGGGCCAAGCGATCACTGGGTGGCAGGGTTGTCCTTTGCCGACTGCGAATCCCCGCGGAGCAGGGCGCGAACCTCGGACTCGCGGAATCGCCTGTGGCCCCCGGGCGTCCTGATGCTGCTGATGCGACCCGATGCCGCCCACCGGGTAACCGTCTTCGGGTCGACTCGGAAGAGAGCAGCTACCTCCCCGGGAGTGAGGAGCCGCTCACTGTTCCCGTCCACGCCTTTCCCCCTTCTGACCTCCGTTTGCGGGGCCTGCACTTAGTGTCCCGGACGCGGACCCGTTATCTGCCTCGATTTCCGGAATTCACTCCTCGGCCTGGTAACACTTTGACATGTGCGCTGGATGGGCCGGCCGGCCATATGGTGGGCCAATGGCGTCGCTGGTATCGGTCGACGAAATCCGGGCTGCGGCCGCGCGCCTCGCCGGGGTCGCCGTCCGTACCCCGCTGGTGCCGTTCCCTGGCGCGCATCCCGGCTTGCTGGTGAAGCCGGAGTCTCTGCAGCCAACAGGCTCGTTCAAGCTGCGTGGCGCGTATGCGGCGATCAGCGCCCTTCCCGCCGATCTGCGCGCGCGGGGGGTGGTGGCCCATTCCAGCGGGAATCATGCCCAGGCCGTCGCGTATGCCGCGGCGCTGCTGGATGTGCCGGCCACCGTGGTCGTCCCGGTCAATGCGCCGCCGGTCAAGCTCGGCCCCGTCCGCCGGCTGGGTGCCCGGATTGTCACCACCGAGCCTTCGCTGAACGCACGGATGGCCGCCACCGACGAACTGATCCGCCGTCACGGCTATGCGCTCATCCCGCCCTTCGACGACCGGGCTGTCATAGCGGGCCAGGGCACCATCGGCCTGGAGATCGCGGCGGACTGCCCCGACGCCGACCTGGTCGTCGTGCCGGTCGGCGGCGGTGGCCTCATCTCGGGGATTTCCGCCGCCGTCCGCGCGCTGAGCCCCGCGACGCGGGTGGTCGGGGTCGAGCCGGAACTGGCCGCCGACGCGCGTGAATCGTTCCGCAGCGGCCGGCGGGTGGCATGGCCAGTGCAGGACACGCAGCGGACCATCGCCGACGCGCTCCGGGTGGAGCAGATTGGCTCGCTGACCCTGGATCACATGCTCAGTCACGTGGACGACATCGTGACCGTCACCGAGAACGAGATACGCGAGGCGGTGCGACGGACCGCGGCGCAGGCACATCTGGTTGCCGAACCGGGCGGAGCCGTCGCGGTCGCTGCGTGCCTGCTCCGCGAGCATGACCTGCCATCCGCCCGGACCCGGGTGGCCGTGCTGTCCGGAGGCAACATCGATCCGGCGCTGCTGGCGGGCATCCTGGCGGGCGGCGGCACCGGCCAGGGCAGCGGCACCGGCCAGGGCAGCGGCACCGGCCAGGGCAG
>DAITAE010000037.1:9372-12596 GCA_036824445.1 Streptosporangiaceae bacterium
GCGGCACCGGCCAGGGCAGCGGCACCGGCCAGGGCAGCGGCACCGGCCAGGGCAGCGGCAGGGGCGATGGCGGCAAGGCCCGCGGCGGCGCGGGCCCCGGCAGTGCGGGCCCCGGCGGCGGATCAGGAGCCGATGGCGCGGGAGCCGGCGGCCCGGCGCCGGCATAGGCTGGGTCCGTCATGCGCGCCACACTCGCCTACACGACGGCACGGATACTGCTGTTCGTGGCCGCCGTCGGCCTGATCTACCTGGCCGGCGCCCGCGGTCTGCTGTTGTTCGGGCTGGCCCTGCTGGTGAGCGGGGCGGCCAGCTACATCCTGCTGTCCCGTCAGCGCGACGCGATGTCCGGGGCGCTGGTGAACCGGTTCCGCTCGATGCGCGCACGGTTCGACGAGGGCACGAAGGCGGAGGACAACGAGTAGGCCCGTCTGGAAGATCCGGCCGGCCGCCCGGTCAGTGGCCCGGCCCGGCGGGCCCGCGGGTTTCCGGAGGTTCGTCGCCGCGCAGCCACCCGCCGACGGTCAGCAGGTGCAGCACGGCGTCGACGGACTGCTGGCGCGACATCGCTGAGGTATCGATCGTGAGCTCGGCGTCGGTGGGCTCCTCATAGGGGTCGGAGACACCGGTGAAGTTGTCGATCAGGCCAGACCTCGCCTTCGCGTACAGGCCCTTGCGGTCACGTGCCTCGCAGACCTGTACAGGCGTGGCGACGTGGACCAGCAGGAAGTCGCCGACCTCGCTGACCATGCCGCGCACCCGGGCCCGCGCCTGCGCGTACGGCGCTATCGGCGCGCAGATGGCGATCCCGCCGTGCCTGGCCACTTCCGTGGCCACGAAGCCGATCCTGGCGATGTTCAGGTCGCGGTCCGCGCGGGAGAACGTCAGGCCCGCCGAGAGCAGGTCTCGCACGAGATCACCGTCGAGGAGCGACACCGAACGGTCGCCGCGCTCGCTCAGCGCATCACGCACCCCCCTGGCGATCGTGGACTTGCCGGACCCCGACAGGCCGGTCAGGAAGATGACCAGGCCGCGTTCGGTACGCGGTGGCCGTGCCCGGCGGAGTTCGGCCGCCACAGCCTGCGGGGTGAACCAGGCGGGCACCTCCTCCCCGCGGTCCAGCAGGTCCTCGAGTTCACCCATCGCCAGGTCGGCCCGCTCCGTGCCGGGCTCGATCAGTGAGAGTGGCCGCCAGACCTCGGCCGACCGATCGTAGGCCCAGTCGCCGGCGGACACCACCGGAATGGCGGCCGGGACGGCGGGTGCCTCAGGCTCGTCCGTGAACAGGTGGGTGGCACCATACGAGGCCGCGACCAGCGCCCGGAGCTTGATCTCGCGTTCGGCGCCAACGTCGCGCGCGGCCAGTGGCACCGGGACCACAAGCGTGCCGGGCGGCAGGTGCCGGGCGGCGGCGCGAACCGTCCGCACAAGGGCCTCGGGCGTTACGATCACGTCCGCCTTGCCCGTCACCAGAGGGAGCAGCAGCAGCCGGGCGCGCAGCTGGCCCGCCTCGTGCCGCAGCTGGCCGATCTGCCGGGCGTTCAGCGGGCGCCGGGTAGCGAAGGCGAGCACCGGGTCATCGCCGAGCTCTGCCCGTACCTGGGCCGGAGTACGCCGCAGCTGCCGGAAGGGGCCATGCTCCGGATCCCGGCACTTTGTCACGGGACCGCTCAGCCGCACCAGAGCGGGCCCAGCGGGCCCCGCAGCCGCCGCGGGCCCGGCAGCCCCCGCAAACCCGTCGGTCATGAGGGGCTCGGCGGCGCCAGCGGCCCCGGTGGGCTGGGCGGCCGGCCCCGCCCCTTCGGGCCGCGCGTGACGGCCGCGCCGGCCGGCCCGCGGCGGGGACAGTCCCACGGCCGCGGACCGCTCACTGATGTCGAGCACAGCGAGCGGCACGCCTTCGGGATCGTTCAGTGCCAGCCGCCGCTGGGTCGGCGGCACGGCATCCTCGGGCACGTCGAGCGTCACCGGGACCGGCCACGCGGTCCCGTCGGGGAGCGTGCCAGACTCGCACACCGACGCCACCTCAGCGGCAGTCATGAATCCGGTCAATGGCGCGAACGCGCCCGAAAGCAGCAACTCCAGATCGGCAAGCTGGCCCTCGTCGAGGGTCCAGGAAGGAAGGCTCGCCAAACCGGCGGCCAGCCCGGTCACTGCCTCAGCGGCCACGTCCACCTCCGTCCGGCGCGTCGCCCCGTCCAGGGAACTCGCTGCCCGTGCCGCCTCATGCCGCCCGGCCATGCCTGAGGCTACTCTCCGGCGCCGACAGGCGGGCCAGGAAGGCAACCCGGCGGCATCCCGGCGGGCGGGCAGCGTGCTCCTGGCCAGGTCAGAGTACCCTGGCGAAACGGTCCTCGGGCTTACGCAGGACGTAGAGGAGTTCCTCGTGCGCGGCGGTCAGCCGGCCTCGTGAGAGCCAGGCGATCAGCTTCTGCCCCGCGAGCAAACCATACGGCTCAGCCATCCCTCCCGCCAGCCCACCCAGCGCCCGCCGTTCGGCTATCACCAGCTCGCGCATCAGCGCGTAGGCCTGAATGCCTCGCGCTGATGACAGCCGCTCGTAGACAGCCTCGTACGGCCCGGGCTGGCCCGGCCGCCGCTTGCGCCAGACCGCGCGTCTGGCCGCCGCGGGCAGGACCCGGTCGAGGAAGCCCGCCGCGCTGTCCCGGTCACTGAAGCGCAGCAGCAGCAGCCCGCCGGGCCTGAGCGTGGCGACCAGCCGGTCCAGCACGAGTTCCGCGTTCTGGATCCGCTGCAGGAGCAGAGCACAGAGCACAATGTCGTGGGAGCGCGGCGGAAGCGGCAGCGTGCGCAGGTCACCATGGACGCATCCGGCCATGCTCTCGTCCGTGCTGAGCGCGGTGCGGGTGGCTGGCTGGTCGTCATCGATGAGGCTGACGGCGACGTCGGCGCCCGCTGCGCGCAGCGTTCCGATGCCCAGGTCCCCGCCGGCCGTCGTGCAGCCAGCTTGCAAGACCGTGATCTGCTGCCCCTCCCGCCCGCTTATGTAGTCGCGGGTGTACCGGGCGAACAGGTCGGCATCGGAGGGGTCACGTGCGGGCGCGCTGTCCGCGACCGGAACCGCGGCGGCGCTGGGAGCCGTTGCCGGAGCCGGTGCCTGCCGCGGCGGCTCGGGCACCGCTGCGGCCCGCGCGGGCGTGGCGGCAGCCCGCTGGCGGTCTGTTTCGTTGCCAACGAGGGTCACGTTCGGCCCGGGAACGGCCAGC
>DAITAE010000037.1:12696-15685 GCA_036824445.1 Streptosporangiaceae bacterium
CGGGCACTGGCGCCCGCGGCCGATCCGGGCACCGCCCCTGTGCGCTGCCCCCTGCGCCCGCGCGCAGCTTCCGCGTCGCCGCCGGTGGTCCCGCTCCCGGCCAGCCCGTCCGCCGACATTGCCTTACCTTCTCCGATGACACCGATCGGGGAGCCCGTATCTCCGGCATCTTGCCATAGCCCGGATCGGCTAGGCCATCAGGGATGGGCGAGGCCGTAAGCTGGAAGCGTCCCGCATCCGGGCCGTCATGGCGCTTATGCGGGTATTTGTGCTGCCTATCGAAGGACACCAGTGAGTCTCGGCGGACTACTCAGCGTCATCACGGGCGATCCCGCGCTGCGGGAGGCGCTCGATTCACCCGGCACCGGGGGCACCGTGCCGGGCGGGGATACCGCCGTCGCGGAGACCGGGGCCGACTTCACCGCCCCGCCCGCGCTCCGGCCGTTCCTGGCGGCTGCCCTCACCGGCCTGCCCGGGGACGAGGGTTGGCGGGGCCGCCAGGACCGCCGGTTCGTGCTGGCGGTCACCGCTACCGCCCGGGAAGCCGAAGAGCTCACCGACGGCCTGAGCTCACTGCTGCCGGGCGAGGAGGTGGCCTACTTCCCCGCCTGGGAGACGCTGCCGCATGAGCGGATCTCACCTGGCTCGGAAACCTGCGGCCGCCGGCTCGCGGTCCTGCGCCGGCTCGCGCATCCCGACCCGGCCGACGCCCGGACCGGCCCGCTCAGCGTGGTGGTCACCCCTGTCCGCGGCCTGCTGCAGCCGATCGTCGGCGGCCTCGGCGACATTGCGCCGGTGTCGCTGCGGCCAGGCCAGGCGGCCGGACTCGACGAAGTGATCGCCAGCCTGGTCGAGATCGGCTACACGCGCACCGACCTGGTGGAGCGCCGCGGTGACATGGCGGTGCGCGGCGGCATCGTCGACGTCTTCCCGCCCACCGAGGAGCACCCGCTGCGGGTGGAGTTCTGGGGCGACGAGGTCGAGGAGATCCGCCAGTTCCGCGTCGCCGACCAGCGGAGCCTCCAGACCGTCGACAGGCTGTGGGTACCGCCTTGCCGCGAGCTGCTGCTCACTCCTGCCGTGCGGGAACGGGCCAAGCAGCTTGCCGCCGATCACCCGGACCTGGCCGAGGTGCTCGGCAAGCTCGCCGACGGCATCGCGGTGGAGGGCATGGAGGCCTTCGCGCCCGCCATCGCATCGCGGATGGAGCTTCTGCTCGACCACGTGCCCGCGGGCGGCCGGGTGCTCGCGTGCGATCCCGAGCGGATCCTCGCCCGGGCCGGCGACCTGGTCCGCACCAGCCAGGAGTTCCTGGCGGCGTCTTGGGTGAACGCCGCGGCGGGCGGGCAGGCACCGATCGATCTGGGCGCCGCCGCCTTCCGTTCCATCACGCAGGTCCGGGCAGCGGCGGACGGCCTGGGGCTGCCATGGTGGACGGTCACCCCGTTCGAGAGCCCTGGCGCGGTGGCGGGAGACGGGGCCGGCGCACCCGGCGGGGACGCTCCCGGCGGGCGCAGCGGCGCGGACGACGATGCGGCGGGACGCCGGGCGCTGCGTATCGGGGCGAGCCCGGCGGAGGGCTACCGGGGCGACACCGCCCGGGCGCTCGCCGACGTGCGGCGCTGGCTGGCCGGCCAGTGGCGCGTGGTGCTCGTCACCGAGGGCCATGGCCCGGCACAGCGGCTGGCCGAGATGCTGCGCGCGGATGGCCTGGGCGCCCGGCTCGGCGACCTGGACGACCCGCCCGAGCCCGGCGTGCCCTCCGTCACAACCGGGCTCATCAGCCACGGGTTCATCTGGGAGGCAGCCCGGCTGGCGGTGATCTGCGAGGCGGACCTCGCGGGACAGCGCACCGGCAGCAGGGATACCAGGCGGATGCCGAGCCGGCGCCGTGGCGGGATCGACCCCCTCCAGCTCACCGCGGGCGACTACGTCGTCCACGAGCAGCACGGCGTGGGCCGCTACCTGGAGATGACCAGCCGCAGCGTGCAGGGGGCGGTCCGGGAGTACCTGGTCATCGAGTACGCGCCCGGTAAGCGCGGCCAGCCGCCGGACCGGCTGTACGTGCCGACCGACCAGCTGGACCAGGTCACCAGGTACGTCGGTGGCGAGACGCCGACCCTGCACCGGCTCGGCGGCGCCGATTGGGCGAAGACGAAGGGGCGCGCCCGCAAGGCGGTGAGGCAGATCGCCTCGGAGCTGATCCGCCTGTACTCGGCCCGGATGGCGTCGGCCGGCTACGCGTTCGGCGCCGACACGCCCTGGCAGCGCGAACTGGAGGACGCCTTCCCGTACGTGGAGACCCCCGACCAGCTCGGCGCCATCGACGAGGTCAAGGCCGACATGGAACGCCCGGTCCCGATGGACCGGCTGATCTGCGGCGACGTCGGCTACGGCAAGACCGAGATCGCGGTGCGGGCGGCGTTCAAGGCGGTGCAGGACGGCAAGCAGGTCGCGGTCCTGGTTCCCACCACACTGCTCGCGGCCCAGCACTACAGCACATTCAGTGAGCGTTATGCACCATTTCCGGTGGTGGTGAGGCCGCTGTCGCGGTTCCAGAGCGACGGGGAGGTGGCGGCCACCCTGGCCGGTCTGGCCGATGGCACCGTGGACGTGGTGATCGGCACCCACCGGCTGCTGTCGCCGGAGACCCGGTTCGCCCGGCTCGGCCTGGTCGTCCTCGACGAGGAGCAGCGGTTCGGGGTGGAGCACAAGGAGTACCTCAAGCGGCTGCGCACCGAGGTGGACGTGCTCGCCATGTCGGCCACGCCGATACCGCGCACGCTGGAGATGGGCGTGGCCGGGATCAGGGAGATGTCCACGATCCTGACCCCGCCCGAGGAACGGCACCCGGTGCTCACCCTGGTCGGGCAGTACGACGAGAAGCAGATCGCCGCGGCCATCCGCCGCGAGCTGCTCCGCGACGGCCAGACGTTCTTCGTGCACAACCGGGTCGCCAGCATCGGCAAGGTCGCCGCCCGGGTCGCCG
>DAITAE010000478.1:0-4009 GCA_036824445.1 Streptosporangiaceae bacterium
AGTCCACGGCTCACCGCGGAATGTGACCAGAGTCATCGCTGGCAGGCCCTGGCGAACGGCCCAGGCGGCCACGTGATCGAGCAGCATCGCACCGATGCGCTGATGCGCGTGCGCCGGGTGAACGCTGACCTGCTCGATGTGCGCGGCCCCGTCGATCACGTCGGCGACGGCGAAGCCGACCGGCTCGTCGTGGTCGTCCACGGCGGCCCAGGCACGACCGGCCTTCCGGTACCAGACAGGGATTCGGCGGTCAGCGGCGGGCTTTCCGCGACGGTGCCCATCCCCACGTGCCGGAACGCGTCGCCCGCCGCCAGCTGGATTGCCTGCAGCCTGCCCACATCCCCGGGCCGCACGCCACGTATCGAGACGGAGGCGGATCGTGAGGTCATGGGACAGAAGTATGACATCCCGGCTCGCTTCCACCGGCGCGCTCTGCGAGGGTGGTCGGGTGCACCCCTCCGCCCCGCCCAGGGTCGTGATCGTCGGTGGCGGCATCGCTGGCCTGGCCGCCGCGTTCTTCCTGCGCGATGCGCCGGTAGCCGTTACCGTCCTGGAGGGCTCGCCGCGGCTGGGCGGCAAGCTCGCCGTCTCCGAGGTCGCCGGGATAGCCGTCGACGAGGGCGCGGAGGCGCTGCTCGCCCGCAGGCCGGAGGGGACCGGCCTGATCCGCGCGGCGGGGCTCGCCGGCCAGCTGGTCGCCCCCGGGACGACGGCCGCCCGGATCTGGAGCCGGGAGCGGATGCGGCCGCTGCCGCGGCGGCAGGTGATGGGCGTTCCGGCGGACCTCGACGACCTCGCCCGGTGCCGGCTGCTGTCGGCGGCGGGCATGGCCAGAGCCCGGGAGGATCCCCGGCTGCCCGCCACCCCGCGCGGCGATGACGTCGATGTGGCCAGCTATGTGGCGGCCAGGTTCGGCAGGGAGCTGGTCGATCGCCTGGTGGACCCCCTGCTCGGCGGGGTCTACGCCGGGCGGTCGGAGGACCTGTCGTTCGAGGCGACCCTCCCCGCCCTGGCGGCGGAGTCCCGCCGGCACGCGTCGCTCACCGAAGCGGCGGCTGCACTGATCCCGCCGTCCGCGCCGTCCCCACCGTCTCCGCCGTCCCCATCGTCCGCGCCGTCCCGGCCGGCGGCGGGCGGTGCCAGCGCCGCGGAGGAGGCCACCATCTTCACCACGCTTGCCGGGGGGCTGGGCACCCTGCCGGCGGCGGTTGCCGCCGCCTCCGGGGCGGAGGTGCGGACCGGCGCGATGGTCCGTGAGCTGGCGCGCACCACGGACGGCTGGCGGATGACCGTCGGATCCGCCCACGCCCCGGACCGCCTGGACGCGGACGCCGTGGTGCTGGCCGTCCCGGCTCAGCGGGCGGCCCGGCTCCTCGCCGGGCTGCCGGGGGCCGCTGGCGCGCGGGCGGCACTCGCCGGGATCGCCTACGCGAGCATGGCGGTCGTGACCCTGGCCTACCCGGCCGCACGCTTCCCGCGGCCGCTGGAGGGCAGCGGCTATCTGGTGCCTGCCGTGGACGGGCGCCCGGTGAAGGCGGTCACCTTCTCCTCCGTCAAGTGGCCGCACCTGCGCCCCGCCGCGGCGGCCCCGGTTGTGGTCCGCTGCTCGGTGGGGCGGGTCGGCGAGGAGCGATTGCTGCAGCGGGACGACGCCGACCTGGCCGCGCTGGCCGCCGCCGACCTGGCCGCGGCGACCGGCGTGCGCGGCGCGCCCGCCGATGTCCGGGTGACCAGGTGGGGCGGCGCGCTGCCCCAGTACACCGTCGGCCACCTCGGCCGGGTGGCGCGGATTCGCGCCGGCGTGGGCCGGGAGCCTGGCCTGGCCGTATGCGGGGCCGCCTACGACGGCATCGGGATACCGGCCTGCATCGCCACCGGCCAGGCCGCGGCCGCGCAGGTGCTTCGCTACCTGCGCGAGAGCAGGCCGGCCGGCGTGACCAGCGGCCACGGATGACCCGCGTGACGTCACACCCGGCCGCACGCGGCCCGGCAGCACGCCGCGCCCGGGCGGCCCTGCGCCCGGACTGGGCGCCGCATCCGGCAGGGTGCGGCCCCGCAGCCCTCGCCGGTGGCGGACAATGGTGGCATGGCAGGGACTGAGAAGCCCGCGGGCGGGCGGCGCCGGGCCCGCGAGCTGAATGAGCTGATCCGCTACACCATGTGGTCGGTGTTCCGGGTGCGCAACGCCACGGCGCTGGACGCGGGCCGTACTGACCGGGCGGCGCTGGCGGGGGAGCTGGAGGGGCTGCTCGACCAGGCCGCAGGGAAAGGGGTCACCACCCGCGGCTGCTACGACGTGCAGGGCCTGCGGGCGGATGCCGACTACATGTTCTGGTGGATCGCGCCGGGCCCCGATGACCTGCAGGAACTCTATGCGCGGTTCCGGCGTACCCGACTCGGGCGGGCCAGCGAGCCGGTGTGGTCGGTCATGGCGCTGCACCGGCCGGCCGAGTTCAACAAGGGGCACATCCCCGCGTTCCTCGCCGGCGAGCCGCCGCGTGCCTACGTGAGCGTGTACCCGTTCGTCCGGTCCTACGAGTGGTACCTGCTCGACCCGGCCGAGCGGCGGGACATGCTTGCCGAGCACGGAATGATGGCCCGCGAGTATCCCGACGTGCGGGCCAACACCGTCTCCTGTTTTTCGCTCAACGATTTTGAGTGGATACTCGCCTTCGAAGCCGACGAGTTGCACCGGATCGTGGATCTCATGCGCCACCTGCGCGGTGCCCGGGCCCGGCTGCATACCCGGCTGGAAATCCCGTTCTACACCGGCCGCCGTAAGCCGCCAGCCGAGCTGATCGCCTCGCTTCCCTGACCCCGGCCGCCGGCGGCCGGCTCCGTGACCCGGGCTAGAGGCCGTCCACGTTGACGACGATCGCCTCCTGCGTGGAGCGGGCGATCACGACGACGGCCTCGGCATCGGGTGAGGCGTTCTCCTCGCGGTGCGGGACATGCGGAGGAACCCAGACGAAGTCGCCGGGCCCGGCCTCAAGCCGGGTCAGCCCGGAGCCGCCGGGGGCGCGGAACACGAACGCGGGATGACCAGACACCACGTAGATGCCGGTCTCCGACGCGCCGTGGTGATGATCGCCGGAGGAGGTCGCCGGCGGCATCACGGTGGTTCCCATCCACAGCGACCGCGACCCGGTCAGCGGCCCGGAGATGGCCGCGGACCGGATCATGCCGCTGGTCTGGGCGGTGTCGCCGGAAAGCTGCCCGGCCCGGATCAGCTGGAGACGGCTCACCCGCCGGCCGCCGGTTCCAGGGTGAGCGAGACGGAGTTGATGCACCAGCGCTGGTCGGTGGGCACCTGGTAGCCCTCACCCTCGAAAACGTGCCCGAGGTGGGAGTCACAGCGGGCGCACCGGACTTCGGTCCTGGTCATGCCGAGCGCGCGGTCCTCGATCAGCACCACCGCGTCGTCGCTGGAAGGCTGGTAGAAGCTCGGCCACCCGCAGTGAGACTCGAACTTCTCTTTCGAGCGGAACAGTTCCGCTCCGCACGCACGGCAGCGGTACACGCCCTCCGTCTCGGTGTCGGTGTATTCGCCGGTCCAGGGCGCCTCCGTGCCCGCCTGGCGCAGTACCCGGTACTCCTCGGGGGTGAGCCGTTCCTGCCAATCCGCTTCTGTTCGCTGGACCTTGTCCATGCACCCGACACTACCTGCGGCCCGGATACCGATACCGTCGACACCGTCGACCCACGCGGAGGACCCATGCAGTGGCTGAACGAGCCCGCCAGCTGGCAGCGAACCGGCGATGTGCTCCGGGTGAGCGTGGACCCGGGCACTGACTTCTGGCGGACCACAGGCTACGGGTACGTCCACGACAACGGCCACGTGTACGGCGACCTTCTCCCGGGGGATCTCGACATCTCGGTGCGGGTACGAGGAGCCTTCACCAACCAGTACGACCAGGCCGGGATCATGCTCCGGGCCGACGAGCAGACCTGGCTGAAGACCGGTCTGGAGTTCTTCGAGGGGCGCCCCCGGCTTAGCACGGTCCTGACC
>DAITAE010000479.1:0-3999 GCA_036824445.1 Streptosporangiaceae bacterium
TGGGAGTGGGAGCCGGTTTCGACCTTCCTGGATGCTCTCGCCGCGCTCGGCGACCACGAACGCATCGAAGCCGAAGCGCCGAACTGGCTGCAACAGGGAACGTTCGCCGAGCCATTCGCGCTCCGCGCGCTCGGCATCGCCCGTAGCGACCGGGCGCTCCTCCAGCAGGCGCTCGGGCGGTTCGAGCAAATGGGGCTCTCCTGGCACGCGGAGCAGACCAGGCGGCTGCTGTAAAGCGCTGTTGCCTCGACTCCCCGAGGCGCAGCCCACGGCAATCGGCAAGCGAAGCTAGGCCGGGAGAATTCGCGGTGGCTCGCCCAGCACCTGGGCGGCCAGCGACCGGGCGCGTCGCAGGTTCTTGCCGCTGAGCGTCAGCTCGGCCAGCACCGTCGCGAACGTGCCGTCGGGACCGGCAACTTCCTGCCCGACCTCGCCAAAGACGTCCAGCTCGACTCCCATGCCACCCTCGGGAGCAACGTCGGCAAATGGCAGCGCAGCCAGCCGGCCGGTTGCCGGAGCATGCACGATCGCGTTGACAACCGCACACTGGGGCTTGCGGCTCGGCTTGAGCGTCTGGGGCAGGCCAAGGCAGCTACGAAGCTGGGCTTCGATCAGGTCGACACCCCACACCGCCTCGACCATCTGGTGGATCCTCGCGCCCCCCATCCGGGCGTTCACCTCGATCACGCGCGGGCCGTGACTGGTGCACTTGCCCTCCACGTGGAGCACCCCGCGGCGGAACCCGAACGATTGAACCGTCCGCACGCTCAGATCGACCAGCCCGCGCACGGCCTTCTTCTTGTGGTCTGGCGGGAGGTGCAAGCCTGTTTCCTGGAAGGAGGGCTCGGCGGTGGGCCAGTTCTGGGACACGCTGGAGAACACGCACTCGCCGTCCTCCAAGACCAGGTCGACATCGAACTCCACGCCATCTAGGTACTGCTCCAGGAGGAGATCACTGCCGGCGCGGAAGATCTCGTCTTGCTCGGGGGTGACGATGGCGCGGACGAGCTTGTATACGCCTGGCAGCGACTCGAAGTCGTCGATCCTGACGACTCCCGCCGCGCCCGCGCCAAACTCCGGCTTGACGACGGCGGGAAACCCCACGTCGGCGGCAGCGGCGAACAGCTCATCCAGGGAACGGACGCGCTGAGCCCTGGGCGTCGGCAGCCCAAGCCGCGTGGACATCTCCCGGGTGCGGACCTTGCTGCGCGCCGCATCGACCGCCTCGGGCGGGTTGCCCGGCAGCCCCAGCGCCGCGGCCACGCGCGCCGCCTCACACACGGAGTTCTCCCAGAAGGTCAGGACACCATCGGCACGAACGCCTGAACGCTCCAGGGCGCCGAGGACCGCTCCGGCATCGACGTCCGGGTCACCGCTGATGGGCGCCGCGACCCATTTCGTCCCGGCAATGTCGTCTACGAGCGACTCAGACCAGTGTCCTGGCTCGTCGACGATCACCAGGTGTGCGCCAAGTGCGGCGATCCGGTCGTAGCACCGGCGCTTACCCTCGTAGCCGGCACTGACAACGACCACGGTAGGCCCGTCGATGGTCACGTCTCCACCCACCGCGGATCGTCCACTACCGCAGTCTCGCCCGGCGGGACGTGCACTCCCGGCGCGGTGCTGCTGAGATCGAGCGCGGGCCGGAGGCTTGGCGCCGCCTCGAGGGTATCGAGCAGCACCCGGCCTTCCACCCGGAGCAACGTCGTGTCTATCTCCGTGGTGACGGTGGCGTTCCGGGGGGCGTGATCGAGCAGGCCGCGCTCACCGAAGCTGTCGCCAGAGCCGAGATGCACAACGGCCTTGCCGTCTCGGTGCACGACGACACGGCCGTCCACGACGGCGTAGAAGGCATGTGCCGGAGCCCCCTGGACAACGACGTCGACCCCTGGCGGCAGCGGGCAGAACTGGGCGGCCGCGGCGAGCTGCTCGAGGACGATCTGCGGCACTCCCACCGTGACCGGAAGGCCCTCGAGGACCTTCACCCGCGACGCGAGCGCGTCGGCGCGCTGTGCGTTGAACGCATCGAGTCCGCGCAGGCCCAGACGGCAGAGGAGGGTAATCGCCAAGGCGGCGCTGCCGAGAATCAGCAGGCTGGCCCGCAACGATGTGGACGCCACGAGAACCGGGGCCAGGACCGCGCCGGCGACCATCGCGGCCACCGACATGGCGTCGAAGATCCCGATCACGCGCCCGAGCGCCTCGCGGGGGGCGATCCGCGCCAGCGCCGTCTCGCCGACCACCTCGCAGGAGACAAGGCCGACGTTTCCGATCACGGTTACCACCAGCGCGATCGTCAGCACGTGAATGCCGGCGTAGGCGAGTTGGGTGGCGCACGCCAGCGAACCGGTGACGACCATGATCAGAGATACCCGTCTGCTCGTGGCCAAACGGCCGTTGACAGCGGCGCTCAGCAATCCGCCGGCGCCCACGGCCGTCAGCAGGACACCGTAGCCGCCACTGCCAAGTCCGAGCGATTGCCTGGCATACACAACGAGCTGCACGGTCTGGGCTCCGTAGGTGAATTCGACCATCGCCACGATCACGATCAGCCACGGCGCGAACGCGGTCGTGCGCACCGTCCGCAGCCCGTCGGCCAGCTGGCCAACCCCAGAGATGCGCCCGCCGGCTGGCGCCGCATCGGGACGCATTGTCGAGATCAGCAGAGCGGAGACCGCGAAGGTCGCGCCGTTCGCCACAAACGCGACCCAGGCCGGAGCCACTCCAAGCAGGGTCGCTCCAATCGCCGGGCCGATGAGCACTCCGAGATCCTGGACCGTATGCAGGAGCGCGTTTGCCGGGCCGAGCCGAGTCTCACCGACCAGGCTCGGGAGAAGGGCCATCGCGGCCGGCTTTTCCGCACAACCAGCGGCCGACGCGAGGGCGGTGAGCCCAATGACCAGCGCCACCGGGGCAGCGCTTGCGACCGTCGCAGCGATGACGGCCATGAGTAGCAGCCGCAGGACGTCACCGGCCAGCAATACGGTGCGCCGTGGATAGCGGTCGGCGAGGGCTCCTCCGAACGGGCCGAGCAGCACGTACGGGAGAAGCCGGCAGATCGTCGCGGCGCCAACCCAGCCGGCCGAGTGGGTCGCGCTGTACACGTATCCGAGCAGAGCGGCGTTATACAGCCAGTCACCGATCTGCGAAGCGCCGCTGGCCCCAATCAGCGCGCGCGCGCCCGGGACAGCCAGGACGTCTCGGTACGCCCGGACCGTTGACTCACCCATCGCGTACGTTTGCGGATTCCTCTGGGCCGTGTGTCGTCACCATCGGGACCCGGATCCGCGGTTCTGCGGGCTGAATGCCTTCCGCACGGTCGAGCACTGGCTGGCAGCGCAGGTGGCCGGCGCTGTTCCGGGCTTCAGCGATGGCCGCCTCGACGGCCTCGTTGTCGCCCCTGCGTAGCAGGTGCTCGGCGTGGTCGAGCAGGCCGTGGGCGAGGTGGTAGGGGGTCGAGCGCTGCCGCAGGCCGGTAATCGCGGCGGCCGTGCTGGCGGCCGGGCCACGGTCATGGGCTTGGAGGCGGGCGCGGGCCAGGCCGCGTTCGGCGTGCAGCATGGGGGCCAGCTCCCCGGGCTGGTAGCCGTCAAGCATCGCGAGCAGCTCAGCGGTGGTGGCGGTGTCGGCGACGTCGTGGGCGGCGCGGGCGGCCAGCGGCCATGCCCACCGCAGGTACTCGTGGCTGATCCCGAGGGCGCCGGCGTGGCCGAGGGCGGTTCGGGCGTGGCGCAGCGCGGCGGCGGGCTGGCGGCAGGCGGCGGCGGTGAACGCCTCCACGGCCGCGATGGTCGCCTGGTCCTGGGGGTCTTCGCTGTCCCGCAGGTCCCCGAACCCGGCGAGGGTCGCGTGGGCGGTTTCGGTGTCGCCGCGCAGCGCAGCCACCCAGGCCCGGTTGCAGGCGAGGAACTCGATGTCGGCCAGGCCGTCGCCGTCGATGGCCTGGGCCAGCTCGGCTTCGGCGCCGTCCCAGTCGCCGGTCATCAGCAGCGCCTGGGC
>DAITAE010000480.1:0-3993 GCA_036824445.1 Streptosporangiaceae bacterium
CGTTCGGCGCCTACGCCGAGATTGTGGAGAGCCCGGCCTACCGGGACGACAAGACGGGCACAACGCTGCAGATGCTGCCCGACATCCTCAGCGGCCACCGGGGAGCCAAGCTGTCGGCCCGCGCCGGCGGCACCACGGTCACGGGCCCGCAGGCCGTACTGGTGAGCAACAACCCGTACGAGGGGGGCGACATCGCCGGGCTCAGCCGCCGGGCGCGGCTCGACGCCGGCACGCTCGGCGTCGTCGCGGTGACGGTGAACAGCGCGCTGCAGGCCGTTGAGCTGCTGCGTGGCGCGGCCGGCCACTGCCTGAGCGTGCTGACGGCCGACGAGGTCGTGGTGGACGCCGACGCGCCTGAGATTCCCGTCGGCATCGACGGTGAGACGATCATGATGCCGACGCCGGTGCGCTGCACGATCCGGCCTAAGGCTCTGCGCGTCCGGGTGCCTCTGAACCGGCCCGGGGTCCCCCCGCCCAAGGCCGCCCTCAGCTGGCCGGCGCTGCGGCAGCTGGCTTCGTTCCGCTCTCCTGACAAACAGGCCGCCGACACCGGTCCCGTCACTCCGGCCGTTTGATCCCCGCCAGCCGGGGTCACACGCCGCGCTCGGCGGTGATCCGGCCTGAGGCCGCCGCCTCCGTGAGCGCCTCGAAGTCGCGCTCGTTCTGGTCGGCGTAAGCGGCGGCGAAGTCGGCGATCGCCCGGTCGAACACGTCGGATCCGCCGAGATAGGAGGCGATGGCGATGCGGTCACCGGACCGGGCGTGCGCCCGGGCGAGCGTGCCTCCGCACAGTTGGGCGTAGACCCGCATGCCATGCGGGATCATCACCTCGGTGGGGATCGAGTACTTCCAGTCACGCAACTGGCGGAAGTAGAAGTCCCGGTACTGCCCGTCCAGCCCCCGCACCCGCAGCCAGCCGAGGAAGATGTCGCTGGCCGACTGCATGAGCCGTTGGCCCGCGACGACCCGCTCCCCCTGGTTGGCATATCTGCTGGCGCCGAGATACGGGCTGAGAACCGACGGCTGCGCCTCCTTGACCTGCAGGAACAGCGGGTCCGACTGGTCACGGCCGAGCAACAGGACGATCCAGCAGCGCGTCCCGACGCTGCCGACACCCACCACCTTGCGGGCCATGTCGACGACATCGAACTCCTCCAGCAGAACCCGCCGGTCGGACTGCAGGGTCTGGGCGTATTCCGCGGTCAGAGTGTGCAGCTCGGTCTCCATCGCCATGTGGTCGAGCTGCTCGGGAAGCAGGTCAGCGAGCGGCACCACCAGCGGCGGGTCGGCCATGATGCGCAGCTTCCCATCCTGGACCGCGCACAGCTTGTCGAGGGCCTGCTTGCTGTCGTGTCCCCGCGCCTTCGCGAAAGCCTTGTCGAGCGTCTTGCGCTGACGGGTGCTCAGCCGCCCGGCGAACTCCCGCCTGAATCCTTCGATGTCAACGTCGGTGTACCAGACGTCCAGGTTGTTCGTGGCGGCGAGCCGCCGCATCACCTCGCGGTACCCGGCCGCCGCAGCCTGCACGATTATCCGGCGGTCCTTGCGGGCGAATCCGTTGCCCCTAGCCGCCACCTCGAGGCTCGCGGCCAGCCGCTTGACGTCCCACTCCCACGGGCCGGGCAGGGTCTCGTCGAAGTCGTTGACGTCGAAGAGCAGCTTGCGCTCGGGTGAGGCGTACAGGCCGAAGTTCGACAGGTGCGCGTCCCCGCAGGCCTGGACGGTCAGCCCGGTGTCCGGGGTGGTGGCCAGGTCGGCGGCCATGGGCAGGGCGGCGCCGCGAAAGTAGCTGAACTGCGATGCCAGCATCCGCCCGTACCTGACCGGGACCAGTTCGGGGATCCGGGACTTTCCCTGCTCTTCCAGCAGCGCGACCGGGTCGGGCCGGTCCGTGGGCGGGTCGAAGGCCGCGTGACTTTCCCTCGGGACCGCGGCCCGCGCCGCCTTGCCCCGAGCGGCACGTTCCGCCGCGCTGAGCCGCTCCGGCGCGCTCTGGACCGTCCACGTCTGAGTCGGCACCGGGCGTCTTGCCGCCGACCGTCCAACTGATCGAGCCGCAGACTTCGCCGCAGGCCGGGCCGCTGGTCTGGCCGCAGGCCGGGCGGCGGTCTGTGCAGCAGGCCGGGCCGCTGATCGTGCCGTCGGCCGGGCCGCGGTCTTAGCCGCTGGCCGGGCGGCAGATTTTGCCGTAGGCGGGGCCGCGGTCTTCGCCGCTGGCTGCGCCGCAGCCTTTGCCGTTAGCTGTGCTTCTGACTTCGCTGGCCGCTTTGCCGGGCTCGCGGTCTGCCGCCTCGTCTGCCCGGCCTGGCCACCCGTCCGCGCCTGGGGCATGGCGGTCCCTTTCCGTTTCGCACTCAGATTGGCTTACTCGGCACTTTGCGGGGTCACCCATGGGGGGTTACCTGCGCCAGCGGCTGCCCAGCCGCAGCCGACTGCGCGGTGGCCGGGCGCGGTGCGATATAAGCCGCCGCCACGTGGGCGACGATCACCGCGACGATCACCAGCGGCATGACGGCCAGGCCGTCCGACGCCAGCAGCAGAGTGGCGAGCAGAACCGAGGTCAGCGGCAGGCTGAGCATCACCACGGACATCGCGCCGATGCCCATCGCGACGCCTGGCACCAGCGGCAGCCCGGGCAGGTGGGACAGCGCGATCCCACCCGTCGCGCCGATGAACATGGCCGGGAAGATAGGCCCGCCCCGGAAGCCGCTCAGCGACACGCCATAGGCGAGGCCCTTGCACACCACGAGCAGCAGCAGCGCACCCACCGTGTAGCTGGAGGCGTTATGGATCAGCGGGCCGATATCAACCTGCCCCGAGAACAGCACCTCGGATGTTGCCTTGCCGGTCCCTTCCGCGTAAATGATCGCGAGTACGGCGATCACCGCGCCCGCCAGCGGCAGCGCAAGCATGACCCACCGGTCCGCGTAAGGCTTCAGGAGCAGTGCCAGCCACCGGATGCCAGGGCCGACCACCGCAGCGGCCAGCCCTATCGCCACCGCCCAGCCGAACTCGGCCAGGTCAGGTCGGGCGAAATGAGGCAGGCTGGGAATGGCCAGCGAGAACGTGCCCAGCCCGGTCAGGCTGTCCAGGCCGATGAAGATGAGCGACCCGATTCCCGACGCCAGCAGGCCCGGCACCAGCACCAGCCCCAGCATAGGCCCACCGATCCCGGACGCCTCCATCAGCAGGAATGCGCCCACGATGGGCGACCCCAGCAGCGTGCTGATGGCCGCGAAGCTGCCGGTGGCTCCCAGTATCCTGACCGCTTGCTCAGGCACGGTACGCCGCCTGTTTATGCGGGTGACGAGGACGCCCAGACCCCCGCCGATCGCGATGAGCGGCATCTCCGGACCGAGCACCACTCCGAAGACCAGGGTCGCCAGCGCCGCCAGGATGACCCCGGGAAGCTGAACCGGGGTCGGCGGGGCATGCAAGGCGAATCCCGCCGCCGGTGAGGGCCCGCCCCTGCCCGGCAGATACCGGATGGCGAGGCCAGCCAGGACGCCGCCCACCACCAGGACCGGAAGCGGCCACCACACCGGCTCGGTGGCGAAACCGAGCCCGTGCGGCAGGTGCGTGAAGATCTCCTCCTGCAGGTAGCTGACGAGTGCCAGGAAGCCGTAGGCGGCGGCGGAGATCGGCACGCCCAGGATTGCGGCGAGGATCAGCAGTTGCAGGTAACTCCGGCTGCGCAGCAAGGCATTGGGGTCCGGCTGGCCCGGCGGGCCGGGTGGGCCGGGTGGCCCAGGTGGGCCGGGTGGGCTGGGCTGGCCGGGCTGGCCTGTCGCACCCGGCGCGGTCGGCTCGGGATGGTCTGCTGGCGTTGCCACCGGGCTATCGTCGCGCACCGCCGGCGCGAGTGGCTCACCTGCGCCGGGTGGTCTGCCCGGCGGGGTTGCCCGCCGGCCAGCCGAGCTCCGGCTGTGGTTGCGGCATGTCATCAGCCTCGTCTGGCTGAGATGCCGGTAGCCAACGGTCCGCCGGCACGCC
>DAITAE010000481.1:0-3989 GCA_036824445.1 Streptosporangiaceae bacterium
GTGCTCGATGGTCACCGATACCTCATCCCCGTCCTCCAGCGGGCCGACGCCCGCTGGCGTCCCCGTCAGCAGCACGTCGCCGGGGAGCAGCGTCATCACGCTACTGGCATAGGCCACCACCGCCGCCACGTCGTGCAGCAGTTGCGACGTCCGGGCCCGCTGGCGGACCTCGCCGTTGACCGACGTGACCAGCTCCAGGTCGGCGGGATCGACGTCGGTCTCGATCCACGGCCCCAGCGGGCAGAACGTGTCGAAGCCCTTCGCCCGCGCCCACTGACCGTCCCGCTCCTGCAGGTCACGGGCGGTGACATCGTTGGCGCAGGTGTAGCCGAAGATCACCTCGGCCGCCTGGCTGGCCGGCACGTCGCGGCACAGCCTGCCGATGATGATGGCGAGCTCCCCCTCGTAGTCAACACGCTTCGTCATGGTGACCGGGTACTGGATCGGATCCCCCGTCCCGCAGACGGCGGTCGAGGGCTTCAGGAACAAAACGGGCTCGGCGGGCGGCTCCCCGCCCATCTCGCGGGCGTGATCGGCGTAATTCTCGCCCACCGCGATCACCTTGCTGGGCAGTACGGGCGCCAGCAACCTGACATCGTTAAGCAGGAGGCTGGTGCCGGCGAGCCGGATGGCGTCCGGCCCTGGGCCGAACGGGTGGCCGCCGAGCGGGGCGATCATTTGCTCGCCGGCCGCCGCCTGGGCGCCCGGCGGCCCGTCACCCCGGGCTTCGCCCACCACTCCATAGCCGACCTCGTCGCCGGCCGCGAACCTTGCGATGCGCACGTCTGTCCTACCCCCATGGGCGCACGCCTGGGCGCACGCACGGATGGTTCTGGCTGGTCGCCGATGGCCGCCAGCTACTGCTGGTAGCCCTCGACCTCGGTAGCCGGGCGCAGCTGCGCCTCCTCCGGGTTCTCACCGAACTCGCGCCGGGCCCGGCGCTGGCGGAGCAGATCCCAGCACTGGTCGAGTGACTCCTCGACCGCGGCCAGCTGCCTCCGTTCGTCGTCGGTGGACATGCCGCCGGCCGCGACTTTGGCGCGCAGATCGCGCTCGGTCGCGATGAGCTCGTCGATGTGGCCGAGGATCTCCTTGTCGTCCATGCCCCAAGGCTAATGGTCCGTCAGCGGCCGGCGGCAGCCACACCGGGCGCAGGCCCCTCGGGGTGGCCATTCCGCGCGGGCCCGGTCCTAGACTTCGCGCATGAGCAGCAATCTGGACCGCGCCGACTCCCCCGCGGCGACGGCCGCGGACGCTCCGCCCGGACCGCCCATGGCGACGGCGGCGGACGCTCCGCCCGGCCAGGTCCCGGCCCGCCCGGTGCCGCCCACCGCGCGCCGGATCCCGCGCGAGCGGACCCATCACGGCGACACGGTCGTGGACGAGTACGCCTGGCTGTCCGGCAAGGACGACCCGGAGACGATCGCGTACCTGGAGGCGGAGAACGCCTACACCGCGGCGATGACCGCCGGCCAGGCCGGGCTCCGCGAGACGATCTTCGGCGAGATCAAGGGCCGCACCAAGGAGACGGACCTGTCCGTGCCGGCCCGCAAGGGTGGCTGGTGGTACTACACGCGGACCGTGGAGGGCAAGCAGTACGCGGTGCACTGCAGGTGCCCGGCACGCCCGGGCGAGGACACGCCGCCGCGGACGGACGAGAGTGGGCCGCTGCCCGGCGAGGAGATCCTGCTCGACGGCAACGAACTGGCTGGGGACGCGCCGTTCTTCTCGCTGGGCGCGTTCGGCGTCAGCCCGGAAGGCCGGCTGCTCGCCTACTCGACGGATTTCGCCGGATCGGAACGCTACACGCTGCGGATCAAGAACCTGGTGACCGGGGAGATCGCCCCGGATGAGATCCCCGACACCCACTACGGCTGCGCCTGGTCCAGGGACGGTTCCGCGCTGTTCTACGTCACGGCCGACGCGGCCTGGCGCCCCTACCGGGTGTGGCGGCACCTGGTGGGCACCCCGGCCGCCGACGACACGATCGTGCTCGAGGAAAGCGACGAGCGGTTCTGGGTGGGGGTCGGGCTGACCCGCAGCGAGCGCTACTTGCGCATCGTGGCGTCGAGCAAGCTGACGAGCGAGGTATGGCTGCTGGACGCCGCCGAGCCGATGGCACAGCCCCGGCCGGTGCTGCCGCGGCGGCACGGCGTCGAGTACTCGGTGGAGCACCAGGCGGGGCCGGGTGGGCCGGGTGGGCCGGCTGTGGGTGCCCCGGGTGGGCCCGGCGACCCTGGTGACAGCGGCCGGCTCCTGATCCTGCACAACGACGGAGCGCTGAACTTCGAACTCTCGGCAGTGCCGCTGCCGGCACGCGGAGCCCCGGCGGACATGGCATCACCGGCCGGCGATCCGGCTAGCGCGGGGCCGCTCGCGGATCCCGGCGGCCTGACTCCGGTCGTGGTGCACCGCGACGACACCCGGCTGCTCGCCGTGGACGCGTTCGCCGGCCACCTCGTGGTCCACTTTCGGCGGGACGGGCTGACCGGCCTGCGGATCATCGGCACCGACGGCGGGGAGCGCGAAATCTCCTTCCCCGAGCCCCTGTACCAGGTGTTCCCGAGCGCCAACCCCGAATACGACTCCCGCGTCTACCGGCTGCATTACACGTCGCTGGCCACGCCGGACTCGGTGTACGACGCCGCACTGGACACCGGCGAGCTGACCTTGCTCAAGCGCAAGCCGGTGCTCCCGCTGCCCGGCGAGGGCAGCTACGACCCCGGGGACTACGAGCAGCACCGTGAGTGGGCAACCGCCGGCGACGGCACCCGCGTCCCCATCTCCCTGATCTGCCGGAAGGGAACGCCGCGCGACGGAAGCGCGCCGTGCGTGCTCTACGGTTACGGCAGCTACGAGATGTCCGCGGATCCTTACTTCTCGGTCAGCCGGCTGTCGCTGCTCGATCGCGGCTTCGTCTACGCGGTCGCGCACGTGCGCGGCGGCGGGGAGATGGGGCGCCGCTGGTACGACGACGGGAAGATGCTCCGCAAGACGAACACGTTCACCGACTTCGTGGCCTGCGCGGAGCACCTGGTGAGCAGCGGCTGGACCAGCCCGCGGCGGCTGATAGCCCGCGGCGGCTCGGCCGGCGGGCTGCTGGTGGGGGCGGCCGCTAACCTCGCGCCGCAGGCGTTCGGGGGCATCGTCGCCCACGTCCCGTTCGTGGACTCGCTGACCACGATCCTCGACCCGTCACTGCCGCTGACGGTGACGGAGTGGGAGGAGTGGGGCAACCCGCTGGACGACGCGCAGGTCTACGCCTACATGAAGGCCTACTCGCCCTACGAGAACGTCGGCGATCGGGCCTACCCGCCGATCCTGGCCATCACCAGCCTCAATGACACGCGCGTGCTCTACCACGAGCCGGCCAAGTGGATCGCCCGGCTGCGCGCCACCGCCCACGGCGGGCCGTTCCTGCTCAAGACCGAGATGGTGGCGGGCCACGGCGGCCGCAGCGGCCGCTACGACGCCTGGCGCGAGGAAGCGATGATCCTCGCGTGGATCGTCACCACCAGCGCGGGCTGACCGCCGTCACGCGGGCTCGGCCGGCTGATGGCCGGCCCGGAGCAGGGCGTAGGTGACCGCCTCCTCCAGGGCGTGCCAGGAAGCGGCGATGATGTTCTCGTCCACGCCGACCGTGCTCCACATGTCGTCCGCGGTACCGCTGCCGTCGCCGGACTCGATGAGTACCCGGGTGACGGCCCCGGTCCCGTGCGAGCCTTCCAGGATGCGGACCTTGTAGTCGGCCAGCTCGAGCCGGGCCAGTTCCGGGTAGAGCCGCTCCAGCGCGAGGCGGAGGGCGTTGTCGAGCGCGTTGACCGGCCCGTTGCCTTCGCCGGTGGCGACGATGCGCTCGCCCTTGGCTCGCAGCTTCACGGTCGCCTCGCTGATCACCTCACCGACCGTGCGCCGCTCCACGATGACGCGCCAGGACTCGACCTCGAAGTGGCGCAGCCGCTCCCCCGCCAGCTCATCGCGGAGCAGCA
>DAITAE010000482.1:0-3989 GCA_036824445.1 Streptosporangiaceae bacterium
CGACCAGGGGGCGACCGTCGCCTCGGTGCTGATGGACCTGGGCACCCAGCAGATGCTGCTCGCCGACGGGAACCCGTGCTCGGCGCCCTACCGCCAGCTGGACTACCGCGAGTTCCTGGCCAAGCCGTCCAGAGCCGCCGAGCCTGCCCGGTGACCTCGCCTCCGCCCCTCGCGTTGTGTCAGCCGGCCTTCCTGCCCAGCACGACCAGGTACTGCGCGGGAAAGACGACGCGCGTGCCGCCGGAAGCGTTGTGGCGCTCGAAGAGCCTGGTCATGTCGTCGCGCAGCGCCGGCCACCGGCCGTCCGCGTCCAGCAGTTCCCGTGCCGTCACCACCGGCCCGAACTTCGTCGCGTAGCAGTCGACCGCGGCTGCCACGGAGTCGTGATGGATGTCCGCGACCTCGCGCTCGAACTCGAGCCCGATCCCGGTGCCCTCGAACAGCTCACGCACATACTGCTCGTCGCCCCACATCAGCGGCGGGCTGACGAACTCCGGCTGCGGCGGGAGGTACGTGCCCACGGCGCGGAAGAAATCCCCGATTGACCCCTCAGGCGTCCACGCGCAGATCCCCACCCGTCCCCCGGGACGGAGGACGCGGGCGATCTCGTCCGCCACGACCTCGTGGCGGGGGGCGAACATGCAGCCGAACGTCGAGAGGATCACGTCGAAACGCTGATCGCCGAACGGCAGTTCCTCGGCGTCGCCTTCGGTCCACTCGACAGCCACGCCCGCGGCCTTGCCCCGGGCCCGCGCCGCCTCCAGCATCGCTGGGGTCAGGTCGAGGCCGGTGACGCTGGCGCCCGCCTGGGCGGCGGGAATCGCCGCGTTGCCCGTCCCGCACGCGACATCCAGCACATCCTCGCCCGCGCCCAGGCCGAGGCGGCGGACGAGGCGAGCGCCAACCTCATAGAGCCCTTCCTGGCGCATCATCGCGTCATAGTCACCCGCCGCCCACGCGGCCTGGGCTTCCTGCTTGAACTCCGCCAGCTTCTGCATAGTCAGCTCCTCATCTGACTGGGTTCCCTCCAGCGTCGGGCAAGATGAGCCCTCCTGGCTTCGCCTGCGGCGGCCAACTCCGGCGCCGGTGGGCATGGCCCATGCGGGCCATCCCGAAGTCCGCTACAGCAGACCGAGCCGACTGGCGCGCGCAACGGCTGCCGCACGCGACGAGCACCCGAGCCGGAGGTAGATGTTGGCGACATGGCGGTGAACGGTGTGCTCGCTGAGCACGAGCCGGTCCGCGATGTCCTTGTCGCCGAGCCCTTCGGCCACCAGGCGGAGCACCTGCAACTGGCGCTCACTCAAGGGGCGGTTCCCCGCGCCGCTCGTGCCGAGGGTCGTGAGGAGTGCCTGGGCCCGTGCGTTGCCGGCCGGTGCGCCGGCCTTCTCCAGGCATTCCAGCGCCGCGCGCGCCTCACGCTCCGCGGCGCCCGTGCGCCCGAGGGCGAGCAGCGCCGCGGCGAGCTCCAGCCGCGCGCGCCCGGCCTCCACGGGCGCCCGGCAGCCGGTGAACAGATCGACGGCGTCCTCGAAGCGGTCGCATGCCTCTTCATGATCCCCCATGCCCGCCGCGAGCAGCCCTTCCAGGAGCCGCACGGATGCGCGCAGCGGCGGCGTGGACATCACGGCGGCGAGCGAGCGAAGTTCCTCCAGACGCGTGGCCGCCGCCCCATAGTCGCCCATCGCGACGGCCGCGGACACCAGTAGCTCGAGCGGCACGGCCCGCCCGGTCGTGATGTCGCGGGGGATCCGGCGCAGCAGCCGCTCGAGCAGGTCCCGGGCGGTGCCCGGATCTTCCCGGTCCAGGCTCAGCTCGGCCAGCCCCTGCTGGGCCAGCGGATGCTCCCGGGTCTGCGCGAACAAGTCCTCCGCCTCGGCGTACCGGCCCTGCCGCCGCCGCAGCTCACCCAGCCGCACCAGAGCCTCGGCCCGCCAGTGCGGACGCTTGGCGGTCAGGCCGGCGACCGCGGCGAGGAGTTCTCGCTCCGCCACGGTCCAGCTGCCATGCCAGGTGAGGATCACCGCGTAATGCGCCCGGCAGACACCGGTGACGAACCGTGTGTCCATCCGCAGGCTGAATTCCTCGATTTTCTGGCACCACTGAGTGCCCCGCTCGTAGTCCCGCAGTTCCTCGCAGGCAGACATCAGACGACAGCACGTCCAGGCCGCTGGCGCCAGGTTCTCGTACTCGCCGCCGAGGGCCGCCGCCGTCGCCTCGTCGAGGCACCGCATCCCCTGCTCGACGTCGCCCTGATCCACCATCGCGACGCCCTCGGTGGCGAGGCTGAACATCTCCAGGTCCACCGCACCGAACCGGCGGCCGAGGCCCCGGGCGTGTTCCGCCAGCCGCTTCGCGGCCGGTACGTCGCGCCGGTCCAGCGCCGCGTTGGCCTCGAAGACGGCGAGCCATCCGTGCTCGGGCGTTGGCCCCAGATCCTCGAGGATGCGGGCGGCGCGCCCGAACCAGCCGTCGGCCACGGCCGTTGCACCCCGGAACTCGATGTACGCGTCCCCCAGCCACAGCGCCACCCTGGCCGCGCCGCGCGCGTCACCCGCCTGCCGGTACATCCGGTACGCGCGCTCGCGGGTATCCAGGCACGCGGGCACGTCCTCGAGCCACCAATCGGCCCAGCTCATCCCCTCGAGCGCCGCGGGCGTGGCCTCCCCGGCCAGTGCCTCCCGGAAGCGGGCGCGCGCCTCGAGCCACCGGCCCCCCGAGAGCGCGGCCCGGCCGGCAGCGATGGGATCGTGAGCCGGCGGAAACTCGGACACGCTACAAACTGTAACCGCCACAGGCCACGAGCCCGGGAAGTAATCCACGCGAGCGCGCGCCGCGGCTGGGCCAGGCTCCGTGAGATCAGCGGAGCGGGATCACCAGGATCATGTCGTCGTCCGGCGCGGGGTTTCATGTGCCCAGCGCGCGCGACAGCAGCGTGCGTCGGCTGCGCGCCGAGGTCTTGGCGAAGATCGATTTCAGATGGTCCTGCACGGTGTGTTCGGACACGAACATCTGGCGGGCGAGATCCCGCGTGTCGCCTCCCGAGGCGAGGTGGTGCAGCAGCTCGCTCTCGCGTGCGCTCAGGCCGAACGCCCGGCCGAACAGGGCCAGCCGCTCCGTGGGGGACGTTTCCTCGATGCTGACGGCGATGTCCCGGTCCTCCGGCGCCCCGGCGTTCCCCATCCGGCCCGCCCGCAGCGTCAGCCACAGGCCGTGCGACAGGTGCACCCGGGCCACGGGCGGGTTCCGGTCGATCCCCGCCTCGCTGGCCAGCAGCTGTGCGGCGACGTTGTAAGCACTGGCGGGGACCGGTGGCTGGCCGGGCGTCGGCGGGACGAGCGTTCGCAGGTATCGCTGCGTCTCGGGGGTTTGTGCCCGTACCTCCAGATCGCGGGACAGCAGCAGCACGACAGGGCCGGGCGGTACCAGTTCGCGCGGGACGGCCCGCACGAACGTGCCTGCCTGGCAGCGGCGCAGCGCCGCGGTGACCGGCCGCGCGATGGCGCTGAGGAAGCCGGCCTCGGCCTCGCCGAAGCGCCCCGCCGGGCCGGCCCGCCACAGGTCAAGGAACCCCCAGCAGCCGAAGCGGTCGCGGTACACCGACGAGGCGATGTCGGTGACGTTGTAACGGCAGAGCAGGTCGCGCCACAGGCGGCTGCGTGACAGGTCACCGCCCGTCGCCTCGTCCAGCAGCACGGCGCGGCCGCGCAGCGCCGTCCACCGGTTGATCGTGGTGAGGTACTTGAGACGGATCAGCTGCGGCAGTTCCGGCAGCAACGGCACGTCCGCCAGCGGTGCGCAGCCGACCGAAGTCTCGGGATCGGTCACCAGCCATGCGTAGGCATCGAAGCCGACCACCCGGCGGATCGCGTCGAGCAGGTCAAGCCGCAAGGTCCTGGTGTCGCCCGCTGAATCGCAGATCCGGCACACCCGCTCGCGTGCCCGCCAGTATGCGACTGAGCTGGCCACGCTCGCAGCGTAGCCGGACG
>DAITAE010000483.1:0-3988 GCA_036824445.1 Streptosporangiaceae bacterium
CCTGCTCTCCTACGACCCGGCGTTCATGAACACGGCGAGCTGCCGCAGCGCGATCACCTTCATCGACGGGGAGAAGGGGATCTTGCGCTACCGCGGCTACCCGGTCGACGAACTCGCCGACAGCGTTACCTTCCTCGACGTCGCCTACCTGCTGCTGCGCGGCGAGCTGCCCGGCAAGGAGGAGTCAGCCGGGTGGGCCGATGAGATTACCCGCCACACCTACGTCCACGAGAACGTCAAGAAGTTCATCGATGGCTTCCATCACGACGCCCACCCCATGGGCATCCTGGTCAGCGCCATCGCGGCGCTGTCCACGTTCTACCCGGGCGCCAAAGCCATCTCCGACCCCCAGGACCGCCACCTGCAGATCGTTCGGCTGATCGCCAAGATACCGACGCTGGCGGCGTTCGCTTACCGGCACGCCCTGGGGCTGCCGTACAACTACCCGGACGGTGAGCTGTCCTATACCGGGAACCTGCTCAACATGTTCTGGAAGATGACCGAGCCCAGGTACCACCCCGACCCGGTGCTCTCCCGCGCGCTGGATGTGCTGTTCATCCTGCACGCCGACCACGAGCAGAACTGCTCGACGAGCGCGATGCGCGGGGTCGGCAGCTCGCGGGTCGACCCGTTCTCCGCCGCCGCAGCGGCCGCTGCCGCCCTGTACGGCCCCTTGCACGGCGGCGCGAACGAGCAGGTGCTCCGGATGCTGCGTGATATCGGCTCGGTGGAGAACATTCCCGGCTACATCGACCGGGTGAAGAGCGGTGAGCTGCGCCTGATGGGGTTCGGTCACCGGGTCTACAAGAACTTCGACCCGCGGGCGACCATCATCAAGCAGGTCGCCGAGGAGGTGTTCAAGGTCACCGGGCGCAACCCGCTGATCGACATCGCCCTGGAGCTTGAGCGGATCGCCCTCGCGGACGACTACTTCATCGCGCACAAGCTGTACCCGAACGTGGACTTCTACTCCGGCATCATCTACCAGGCGATGGGCTTCCCCGTGGAAATGTTCCCGGTCCTGTTCGCGATCGGGCGGATGCCGGGCTGGCTGGCCCAGTGGGAGGAAGGCATCAGCGACAGCGAGCAGAAGATCTCACGGCCACGGCAGATTTACGTGGGTGACGGGCTGCGGCACCTGTAACACCCAGCCATTCGGTGCCGGGTAACGGTTGAACAACAGGCAGCCCGGCGGTAAACCCGTCCCGCGCGGAGGGCGTCTTCATTGCATTCTTCCCGAGCCGGGGAGAGGCTACTCGGTAACGAGGGCAGTACGACAACGCGGTGCATCACGGGAAGCCGGGACGATGAGCGTGCAATTCGGTATTGACGCGTCAAGCTTCCAGGGCAACGTGAACTGGGCCCGGACCGATGCCACCACCGCCTTTGGCTGGGAAAAAGTGACCCAGGGCTCGCCGCATACGGTCAGCGGCGGGTACGTCAATCCGTTCTGGGCCGGCCCATCCGGGCACAACAAGCGGGCGATGGCCAGACGCGCCCGCGCGAGCGGTTTCGTGCCCGGCGGATACCTGTTCCTGGAAGCGGGAGACGGCGCCGGGCAGGCCGAGTTCTTCCACAGCAAGGCCGGTAACATGGCCGGATTCGCGATCGCCGTGGACGTGGAGCCCACCACCGGGTCGCGGCCAGGCCCAGCCGCCGCCCACGCCTGTGTCGCCCGGCTGCGCCAGCTGTATCCCAGGCACCCGATAATCGGCTATATCCCGCACTGGTACTGGGACGATCAGTCCACGCGTTTCGTGGATCTGCTGTGGGCATCGAATTATGTCACCGGGTCCGGCACGCCCGCCCAGCTTTATGCGCGCGTGAGGCCCCGGCAATGGGCCGCTTACGGTGGCCGTTCGCCCGCTTTGCTGCAATTCACCAATGCCGCCACCGTGCCGGGAGTCGCCGGTAGGGTGGACTGCTCAGCGTTCCGGGGCACGGTGCGCCAGCTCCGGGCGAAGCTTCTGCCGCACAAGCCACCACAACCATCGCCGGAGGATCTGATGCAGCCCGGCTTGCTTCTCAAAGGCGCAGGCGCCGTCACCCCGCTCGCCATCCCGAACGGGGCCAAGCGGCTGCGGTTCTTCTCCAACAGGCCGGCGACGGTGCGGGTCGATCTCATTGGCGTCAGCAAGCCGAGCGCCAACCTCAAGCTCGGGTACGAACACGGCGCCCAGGGCATCGCGACCGGCGGGGCGCGCGCCGCCGTCGTCCACCGGGTCGACGGCGGCGACAACGAAGTGTCCTTCGTGATCACCGCCTGACTCCGAGCCGCGTGCGCCAGGCCCGGTGAGGACCTCGCCGCAAACGTCTCTCAGCCTGGCCCGGCTGTGCCGTGCGCGGCACGCGGCGCGCTGGGCAGGCATGCGGTGATGGTGGCGCCGCGGCGCTACCAGCATGTCTCGCCTGGGAGCGACCGCGGGCTGCGTGCTCGCGTTAGGTAGCGGCCGTGCCGCCGGGGCGCTGTCGCCCGGCGCGCTGCAGTCGGGGGGAGACGATGAAGTACAGCTGGACAACCAAGAGCGCGATCACGCTTGCCTGGGTGCTGATGAGGCAGATCAGCGCCGCGAGCGCGTACAGGGACTGCGCGAGCAGGATCCGGCGGCGGAACGTGCTGAGCCGGGCGCGGGCCCGCGGGTCGTCGCCGGGCACGAAAGCGGTGCGCCCGTACCGGGCGCCCACCTCCAGCGCCACGCCGAGCAGCAGGATGTTCAGCCAGTACACGCCCACGGCCAGGCGGAGGTGGACATAGTGGGCCAGCAGCGCCGCGGAAAACGGCAGCAGCGACACGACGAAGAGGAACCCGAGGTTGATCCAGGTGAGGGTCCGGTCGCAGCGGCCGAAGATGCCCAGCAGGGTGTGCTGGGCAAGCCAGAATGTGCCCAGCATCGTGAAGCTCAGCAGGTAGGCGGCGAAACTCGGGCCCAGGTTCCCGAGCGCCTCCCAGAGCCCGCGTTCGGAGTACGCCGACGCGGCGGTGGTGACGGGAACCCGCAGGTCCAGCACGAGCAGCGTCATGGCGACGGCGAACAGGCCGTCACTCAAGGCGGTCAGGCGTTCGAGGCTCTGCCCCGTGAAGCGGTTGTACGGCTCGCTCATGCCCCACATGATGGCGGTTGCGAGCTCACCGACGGCGTTCCGGCGCGGCTCGGCCGCCTGCGGGGCCGGCCTAGCTCGTGGCGCTTCCCAGCGCCTCCAGCAGCGCCTTCATCCAGGGGCCGAGATCGGCCGGAGTCCTGGCGGAGATGAGGTTGCCGTCGACCACGGTGGCCTGGTCGACCCAGTCGACCCCGGCGTTGACCATGTCGTCGCGGATGGCGGCCACGCTGGTCGCCCGGCGGCCCTTGACGATTTTTGCCGAGATCGGCACCCAGCCCGCGTGGCATATGAACGCGATCGGTTTCCCGGCATCGTCGAAGGCCCGCACCAGGTCGAGCACGGCTTCCGAGCGCCGCAGCTTGTCGGGCGCATACCCGCCGGGGATGACGAGTGCGTCGAAATCATTCGCGGCGACCCGGTCGACGGTGGTGTCGACCGGCACCGGCCCGTGGCCCTTCTTTCCCGTCACCGGCTGGCCATCGAGGCCGGCCACGGTCACCGCGGCGTCCTCCTCGCGCAGCCGGTAGAGCGGGTACAGCAACTCCATGTCCTCGAAATCGTCGGCGGCGAGCAGAAGCACGTTGCGTCGCGGGAGCACCATGGAACCGACCCTACGCCCGCGGCGGCGGGCGCTGGCGCTACGGTGGCGTCATGACAGAGCAGGACCCAGACCAGCCGGCGGAGGAATTCCACCGCCCCCGCCGTGAGCATCCTGGCAAGCTGGAGCGGCTCGACGACGACCAGCTTGCCCGCCTGACCGAGGAGGAGCGGGTCGCGGCCGGGCTCGACGACTACGACCCGGACGAGGTGCCGCCGGCGACCGACGAACCGCCGACGCCGGATATCACCCAGAGCGATGAATATCAGGAGGCCCGCGCCGAGATCC
>DAITAE010000484.1:0-3982 GCA_036824445.1 Streptosporangiaceae bacterium
CTCCTCCTCCTACGCCGACGCGGGCGTGAGCATCGACGCGGGCGAGCGTGCCGTCGCTCTCATGAGAGCGGCGGTCGGCCGGGCCGGCCGACCGGAGGTCGTCGGCGGCATCGGCGGGTTCGCCGGCCTCTTCGACGCCAGCAAGCTCGCCTCCTACCGCCGTCCGCTCCTCGCCACCTCCACCGACGGCGTGGGCACGAAGGTGGTGATCGCCCAGCGGCTCGGCCGCTACGACACCGTCGGCATCGACCTGGTCGGGATGGTCGTGGACGACCTGGTCAGCTGCGGTGCGGAGCCGCTGTTCCTGACCGACTACGTCGTGTTCGGCAGGCTCCGCCCGGAGCGGGCGGCCGCGGTCGTGGCGGGCGTCGCGGAGGGGTGCGTCCGCGCGGGATGCGCGCTGATCGGCGGCGAGACCGCCGAGCACCCCGGGCACCTGGGTCCCGACGACTTCGACCTGGCCGGGGCCGCCACCGGGGTCGTGGAGGCGGACCGGCTGCTCGGGCCGCACCGGGTCCGGGCCGGGGACGCGGTGATCGGGCTCGCCTCGTCCGGCCTGCACTCCAACGGGTATTCGCTGGCCAGGCGGGTGCTCGACCGTGCCGGGCTGGCGCTGGACGCCGAGCCGCCGGAACTGGGCGCCCCGGTGGGGGAGGAGCTGCTCACCCCGACCGTCATCTACGCCCGGGACTGCCTCGCCCTGGCGTCCGGGTGCGATGTGCACGCGCTCGCGCACATCACCGGCGGCGGGCTGGCGGCGAACCTCGGGCGCGTCCTGCCGCCCGGCACCGGTGCCGTGCTCGACCGCGGCACGTGGCGGCCCCCACCCGTGTTTGGCCTGCTCGCGGACCGCGGCGGGGTCGACGCCGCCGAGATGGAGCGCGTGTTCAACATGGGCGTCGGCATGGCGGCCGTGGTCGCGGCCGATGATGCCAGCCGGGCCCTGCGCCTGCTGGCAGCCCGCGGCGTGACCGGATGGGTGCTCGGGGAGGTCACCGGCCAGGACGGCGGCGTCCGCCTCGCCGGGGCCCACCCCGGCTGAGACACGGCGGTCAGACCGAGGCGCCCCGGGGACTGGCCGTCATGAGCTGGCGCTACCGGTCGTCCTCGCCGCGCTCCTCGCCGTCGGCGCCGGCGTAATCGCGATAGCGGTCCACGAGGTCTGCGTCGGCGGGCTCTCCATCCGGGTGGTCCGCCCTGCCCACGCCCAATTCGGTCCGCAGCCGGTCAAGGTCGGTCCCGCCGCTGTTGTACTTGAGCTGGCGGGCCACCTTCACCTGCTTGGCCTTGGCTCGGCCGCGCCCCATTGGCTCGACCCCCTCGAACATGCGGAGCCCCGGGTCAGGCTCCTGCTCCCTGCACTGAATCGTTGCGGGCTTCCTGCACAGCGTAATAGGCCGCCGTGGCCTCCATCGCCTGGGGTACGACGTGCATTCCGGCCTGCATCTGCCTATAACCGTACCTGCTTTGCGCCGCGAGCGCTTCCCTCGTGCGTGGGCGTGCCCGGCCGGGGGTTTCGCGAGCGGCCATGGGATCTGCCGCGCGCCGTCAGGGGCCCAGCCAGATGCCGCGCAGCCTGCCCACCTCGGCCATCCTCAGCTCGGCCAGCCGGTCGGCAGCCACCGCGGGCGGCACGCCCTCCTTGTCGGCCAGCGTGAAGATCTTCCGAGTGGTGGTGAAGATCTCGGACGCCCGCGCCTGCGCCCGCTCGAAGCTGAACCCGGCGAGCTCGTCCGCCACCTGGACCACGCCGCCCGCGTTGACCACATAGTCCGGCGCGTACAGGATGCCCCGGTCGGCCAGCATCTTCTCGATTCCCGGGTGCGCGAGCTGGTTGTTGGCGCCGCCGCAGACGATCCGCGCGGTCAGCGTCGCGACGGTGTCATCGTCCAGGGTCCCGCCCATCGCGCACGGCGAGAGGATGTCCAGCGGCCGGGCGAGCAGGGCCGCCCTGCTTTCGGCCACCTCGATCCCGGGATGCTGGCCGAGGACCCGCGCCGCCGTCTCGGCGTTCACGTCGCAGATCACCACCCGGGCGCCGGCTTCGAGCAGGTGCTCCACCAGCCGGTAGCCGACCTTGCCCACGCCTTCCACCCCGACCAGGCGGCCCTCCAGGCTGGCGCCGCCCCAGAGGTGCTCGGCGGCGGCGCGCATTCCCTGGAACACTCCGACCGCGGTGAGGATCGATGAGTCCCCCGACCCTCCGTTGCGCACCGTCCGGCCGGTGACGTACCGGCACTCACGGGCCACGATGTCCATGTCCTCGCTGTAAGTGCCGATGTCGCACGCGGTGATGTAGCGGCCGCCTAGCGACTGGACGAAGCGGCCGTACGCCCGCAGCAGCGCCTCCGACTTGTCCTGCTGCGGGTCGCCGATGATCACCGCCTTGCCGCCGCCCAGATCGAGCCCGGCCAGGGCGTTCTTGTACGCCATCGCGCGGGAGAGGTTGAGGACGTCGAGCAGCGCCGCGTCCTCGCTCGGGTAGGGATAGAACCGGGTCCCGCCGAGCGATGGGCCCAGGGCGGTCGAGTAGATGGCGATGATGGCCCGAAGGCCGGACTGGACGTCCTGGCAGAACACGACTTGCTCGTGCCCCGCCTGGCGGGCGGTGCTCAGTGCTGAGGCGGCCGCCTCCTGGGGGTGCCCGGGATCGCCGGCCACCCGCGCGTCCCCCGAGGAACCGCTGCGCTGCGGGAAGTGCGCGAACACCTTGGTCACGGTGGTTATCCGTTCTAGTTAGGCATCTGAACTGGGCAAATACCCTTGTGGGGCGGGATGCCCAATCCAGCAGAGACTACCGCTTATCGTCGCACATCCGCCGCGCAGCGGCCGCCGGAGCACCGGAGGTGCGGACAAGATCTGGCCGCGGTGACCGTCTCGTTACGTGTCGGATGTGTACCTGGCCGTGACGCCATGCCACGATGCGTTGGTGCTCCCTTACGCGGCATATCTGCGTATCTATGAGCCGCTGTCTGCTTTCTCCGGGCCGGACGCCCGTCGCTGGGCGGCCTACGCGGCCTCGGCCGGCCGGCCGCGCTGGACAGACGCGCTTGCCGCGGAGCACGCGGACGCGCTGCGGCGGCTCATCTCGGTGCCGCCGGTCATCGCTCCCGAGGGGGAGAGCTGTGACGCCTACGTGCGCCGGGTCGATGGCGGCACCTACATCTGCCCGTGGCAGACCCGGCTGCGCTCGTGGCTCGGCCTGGCCCGCCTCAGGGCGACGGCCCCGCAACTGTGGTCGGCCGCGTCCACGGTGGCCGAGATGGACGCGGCCATTGGCGCCTTCGCCCGCTCCCAGGCGGCGGCTACCTCGCTGCGCGTCCACATCCAGGCCCGGACCTGGTCGGTGCCGCCGGCGTGGTTCGTCCCGTTCGCGGCCGACGAGCGCTGGCTGGTGCTGGGCGCCACCAGCGATCCGGGGGAGGGAGGCCGGGCGACGGTCACCCCGGCCCGCACGCTGGTCTACGCCACCGCGATGGCGCGGGCCCGCAGACGGGTGGGGCTGGCGCTAGATGCCTTCCGGCGCTTCCGGCCCTCGCCGGCCGCCACTCGCGCCGGTGATGCCGCGCCGGGGGTCGTGACCGAGCTGGAGCAGATTGGCTGCTGGCTGGAAGAGTTCCACCCGGAGGCGCTAGTGGAACTCGATTACGGCGGCCTGGTCCACCTGCTCGACGACGGAGCGCTCCGCGCCGACCAGTCGGTGGCCGAGGTATCCGCCGCGATCAGGGCGCTCACCAGCGGGAAGCTGGAGATGGCGGCCGCGATGCTCGGCAGGGTGACGGGGCGCTGGCAGGTGCTGGCCGCGCTGGAACATGCCAGCTGAGCGGCGGAGGGCCGGTCTTCGCGGCGCCCGCGGGTCACGGCAATTCGTATCGCTGTTATTACATAACGTCAGATCATCACCGGAATAAATCAGGGCAATGTGCGACAGAATCTTTGCTCCTGGTGGTCGACTTGTCACCGCTGGTGATGGCAATATGGT
>DAITAE010000485.1:0-3980 GCA_036824445.1 Streptosporangiaceae bacterium
GCGCCGGACACCCGCGAGCTTCCCGGCCTGACCGTGACCAAGGTGGCGGTCGGGCCGATGGACAACAACGCCTACCTGCTCCGGTCCGGCGAGACCGGGACGATGGTGGTGATCGATGCCGCCAACGAGGCGGGCCGGCTGCTGGAGCTCATCGGTGACACGCCGGTGAGCGCGATCGTGACCACCCACCGTCACTGGGACCACTGGCAGGCGCTTGCCGAGGTGGCCGCGGCGACCGGCGCCGTGGTCATCGCTCACCCCGACGACGCGGGCGAGCTCCCGGTACCGGCCACCAGCCTGGTCCGCGGTGGCGACCGGGTGGTGGTCGGCGGGACCAGCGTCTCCGTCATCCACCTGCGCGGGCACACCCCCGGCAGCATCGCGCTGTGCTACGACGCCGACGGCGCACTCGCGGATTCCCCGCACCTGTTCACCGGGGATTCCCTGTTCCCCGGCGGCCCGGGGAACACCGAGGGCGACCCCCGGCGGTTCGGCCAGCTCATGGACGACCTGGAGGAGCGGGTGTTCGGCACGCTGCCGGACGGCACCTGGGTCTATCCCGGCCACGGCAAGGACACCACGCTCGGGGCGGAGCGCCCGCACCTGGCCGAGTGGCGCGAGCGGGGCTGGTGACGGCGCACCCGGCGCCGCCGTGCCATCAGCGGATCTGCGTGGCGTAGACGACGACGTTGCTCAGGTACGAGCCGATCGCCGGGTCGAACGTTCCGCCGCAGGTGATGAGGCGCAGCTCCGGGCTGGGCGCGGGACCGTAGACCTGCTCGGTGGGAAAGCGGTTCTTGGCGTACATGTGCTCGGAGTAGACGCGGAACACCGCCAGCGTGCCGTCGGCGTGCCGGACGTAGATGCGGTCACCCGGCCGCAGCAGCCGCAGCCGGAAGAACACCCCCGGCCCGCGGTAGGAGTCGATGTGGCCGGCGATGATCGCGGAGCCGACCTGGCCCGGCCGTGGGCTGCCGGTGTACCAGCCCGCCACCGCCGTGCTCGCCGGCACCTGCAGGGTGCCCTGCGCGGTCAGGCCCAGCTTGATCAGGCGGGTATGGACGTCAATGACCGGGATGGACAGGGACACCGGCCGGGTCACCGCGGTCCTGGCGGCCGGCCGCGGCGGTGCGGCCACCAGCCCGGCCGGCGGGCGGGCCGGGTGCGCGACCGGCCGCGGGGTGGTCCCCTGGTGGCCCTGCAGCAGCACCAGCCCGCCCACGCCGCCGGCCACGGCGAGCAGGCCGGCACAGAGCGCGGCTACCGCCACCGGGTGGCGCGCCAGCCGGCGGAAGGGCCGGCCCCGCCCGGCGTGGCGTGACCCCTGGCCGACGCGCGCCTTCCGGCCAGTGTGCGAGCCCCGCCCGCCAGGCTCCATCGCGGCTACCGGGCGTGACGGGCCTGGTGCCGGACCCGGCGGAGCCAGTACGCCGCGGCGGCGCAGCAGGCCAGCCCAGCCGCGACCGCGGCGGCCCACGGAGCGGGCGAGGGGGCCGGACCCGGCGCGGTGCCGCCCAGTCCCGTCGACGCGCCTCCCTGCGGCGGGATCGCGCTGCCCGCGGCGTCCTCCAGGTTGTCGAGCATGAGGCCACCGGAGGCCCCGTCGAGCACCACGAGCGTGTGGATCGTGCCCGCGGAGAGCTTGACCGACTGGCTGGCCATCCCGGCCGCCCCGGAGACGTGGACCATCCAGTCGCCCGGGCGCGCGGGCCCGTAGCCGGTCACGTCCCCGAAGGCCAGATGCTGGGCGAGTACCTGCCGCCCGGCGGTCACCGTGACCTGATGGTCACGCAGCGAGGCCTGGATCACCCGCACCAGCGACTTGCCCTTGGGCGTGGTCAGCCGGTCGTGCAGCACCGCCAGCCGCAGCCCTTTGGCCGGCCCGAGTCCCGCGACCGTGTACGCCGCGCCGGGGGCGACGTGAACGCTGGTGGAAAGCACCGGCGGGGAGCTCGGCTTGGCGCCCGCCAGGCGCATGGCCACGGTGTACTCGCCGGCGGGCAGCTTCTCGTACGGGGAAACCGTGCCGTAGGCAACGTGCTTGAGCACCATGATGGCCTTCTGGCCGCCGAACGAGTACAGGTAGACATCAACCGGCGGGGTGTTCGGGGACAGGTGGGTGAGCCGGATCCAGCCAACCTGGCTGGACTTCGCCGCGTAGGTCGCGCCCGGCGCGGCCAGTGCGGCCGGTGCCGCGGCGGCCAACAGCCCGGAGGTCAGTGTCAGCAGGCCCGCCAGCGCCGCGGCGCGGCGGAACCGGCGGCGGCCGGACGCAAGAACTCCCCGCTCCAACGTCATGAGCCTTCTCCTTAGGTCAATTGCCGGACCCGAGGAGCCCGAGCGGGCTCGGGGCCGGGTACTCGATTCTGAGCACGGACCCGCGTGCCGGGATCCGCACGATCTTCAGTGATGAGGGCAGGTAGGGCGAGCGCTGGGCTCGCAGGATCGTCATCAGGCTGGACAGGGAGACCGGGTGGGGCGGGCCGCCGACGACGTCCGCGGAACGCAGCGCTACTCCAGGACTGGCACCGCGGCCGGGGGCGCCGAAGCCGGCGATGTCGAGCGGGTGGATGGCGGCCAGCGCGGCCAGCGTGACCAGGAGCCGGGAGTCGACCTCGCCGCCGGCCAGGGCCGCCCGGGCGGCGGCCGTGACGTGGATGCGGTGGTTGCGCAGCAGCAGCGCTCCCGCCGCCTTGCGCGCCCGCACGTCCGTGATCAGCTGCGCCCGGTAGGCAGCGGCGCCCAAGGGTGCCATGGCCCGGACATCGATCCGCGCGGCCCCCGCGCCGAAGGCTGCCAGGGTCACCGGCGCGTACACGCCCGGCAGGCGGGCCCCGAACTGGCTGCGCACCGCGGGGGTCGCCACCACCAGGTCCGACCCGAGCGGGTCGCCCCGCGCCGGGGACAGCACCAGCAGCCGGCCGGCGGGCACGCCGTGCGCCTGCAGGGCCGCGCACATGGCGGGGTCGCAGGCCACGATGGCGTCGGCGCCGGCCTGGCGGGCCACCCAGGCCGCTGCCTGCTGCCGGGCCGTGGCCGCCGCGGCGAGCGCGGGGGTCCCGGCCTGCCGGCCTGCTTCGCTGCCCGGCCCGCCGACCCGGGACAACCGCACCGTGGCGGCACCGGCCACGAAGACCACGGCCACCAGCGCGGCCAGGAGCAGCACCCGCCAGCGTGCCCGCGCGGGCCACAACCGCCGTATCCGGCCGAGGCGGCGCCGCGTCCACAGCCGCAGGGTGGTGATGAGCACGGTGCCCCAGGACGGCTCCCGGGTCCGGGGCACGGCCGCCGCTGCGGGCTCACCGGACCAGTCGGACGGTTCCGGCGGCCAGCTCTGGGAAGCGGGCGGCCGGGGCTCGCTGGGCGGTTCCGGTTTTCCGGGTGCGCTGGGCGGCCCGGCCGGCTCGGGCTGGCCGGGGGGTTCCTGCTTTCCGGTTGCGCTGGGCTTGTTTCCGGCTGCGCTGGGCCCGGCCGGCTCCTGCTGGGCGGGCGGTTCCGGCTGCGGAGGGCCGGGGGCTTCGGTCGGCCGGGGGTCGCTGGATGGTTCCGCGGGCCCCGCGCCACCCGCTGGCACCGGCCGCTTGGCATACCTGGACGGCACGGACGGCCTGGACGCGTCCCGCGTGCGCTTGGGCAGCTCGGACGATACCGGAGGCGGCTTGCCTCGCGCCTCCCGCGGCCTCGGCCGGTCCGGCGGTTCTGCCAGCCCGGGCCCGCCGGGCGGGGGAACGCCGGAGTCGGCGGGGACGGGAGCGCTCACCGTGCCGCCGGCGGTGACGTCCGCGGCGGCGACGGCTGCGGGCCCCTCCCGGTCTGCGGCGGGCGGGTCCTGCCCCGCGGCTGTGGGCGAGCTACGGCCGCGTCCGTTTCCCGGCACCAGCGCGCTGACCTGCTGATTCTGGGGTGACTCAGCATGCACGGCGGCAGCGCCCGGCTTGTTTCGGAGCCGTCGTGGCTGGCCGTTCCGCGGCTGCATGCTG
>DAITAE010000486.1:0-2045 GCA_036824445.1 Streptosporangiaceae bacterium
TCGGAGAGCCGGAAGCGGGTCGGGCGGCTGTCCGCGTAGGGATCGAACAGCTCCCCGTACTCGTCGCAGGCGGCGAGCCGCGCCGCGAGCCCGGTGCGCAGCATGTCCAGGTCCGGGTCCGCACCGACGTCGGGCTCCCAGTTGCCGGGCGGGATCACGTCCTTGCTGGCGCCCAGCTGCGCCCCGGCCAGCAGGATCTGCGACACCTCCAGCAGCAGCAGAGGCACCGTCTCGTCGCCGCCTTCGCCGGTGGCCAGCGCGCCCACACCATCCACGAAGTCCCGGGCCTGGCTGGCGACTCGTTCAGCGAGGGGCTGCCAGCCTTCGGCCGATCCGGCATCGTGTGCCCCGGGGACCGGTGCGCTACACATCAAGCAGCCTCCGTCCTTCGAACGCACGCCCGAGGGTTACCTCGTCCGCGTACTCCAGGTCCCCTCCGACCGGAAGCCCACTGGCCGGCCTGGTCACCCGCAGCCCCAGTGGCTTGACAAGCCGGGCCAGGTAGGTCGCGGTCGCCTCTCCCTCCAGGTTCGGGTCCGTTGCGAGGATCAGCTCCGTGACGCTGCCGTCGGACAGCCGTGCCATGAGTTCCCTGGTCCGCAGGTCCTCCGGCCCGATCCCGTCGATGGGACTGATCGCACCACCCAGGACATGGTATCGGCCGCGAAACTCGCGGATCTTCTCGATGGCCGCCACGTCCTTCGGCTCCTCGACGACGCAGATCACCGACGGGTCGCGGCGCGGATCCTGGCAGATCCGGCACTCCTCGTCCACGGCCACGTTGCCGCACACCCGGCAGAACCGAATCTGCTCGGTGACCTCGATCAACACCGTGGCAAGCCGGCGCACGTCGGCCGGGTCGGCGCCCAGCAGGTAAAAAGCGATGCGCTGGGCGCCCTTGGGCCCGACCCCGGGCAGTCGGCCGAGCTCGTCGATGAGGCTCTGGACCACTCCGTCGTACACGTCAGGCCCACACCGTCGGGAGCCCGCCGGGCCACGTCAGGTTAATCACGCACCGTCCCCTCCGGCTCATCGCCGCCGGGAGTGGCATCACCACCGAGAGCGGTGCCACCGGCGGGAGCGGGGCCACCGGCGGGAGCGGCACCACCAGTGGGAGCGGCACCCTCGGAACCGGTGTCTCCGGAACCGGCACCGCCGAAGAACTCGGAAAGGCCGGGCACTTCACCGGGGCCGCCGCCGCCGAGCGCCGCGAGCGGCCCCATCTTCTCCTGCTGAAGCTCCCCGGCCGCGCGATAGGCGTCACGGACCGCCGCAAGCACCAGATCGGCGACGGCCTGCGCAGCCTCGGCCGGGTCCGTCACATCAACCGCCGCCGCGCTGATCGTTAGGTCCACGAGCTCACCCTGGCCGTTGACCGTGGCGGTGACGAGTCCACCGCCGGCGGTACCTTCCACCTCGGCGTCCGCAAGTTCCTGCTGGGCGTTCATGAGCTGGTGCTGCATCTGCTGCGCGGCGGCGAGCAGCTGCTGCATGTCCATCTGGCCGCTTTGATCCAATGTGGCCCCCACTTGGTTGGGTCAGCCGATGTCGCGCCGGGCCGCCGACGCCGGGCGCTCAACTCCCCTGCTCGCCTGCGTTCCGGCACGCTCAGTTGTCGTTTCGAGCCTACGGCCTCGCAGGCGGGGCAACTACCACGACGCCCCGGGAGCCGCGCTCGGCTCCACGGCCCGGTCTGCATGGCCGGCTTCCATCGTCGGCCGGTTGGAGCCTGGCAGTGACTGGCCGGTGGGAGCCTGGCAGTGAACGGTGCGGTCCGGGGTCTTGAGGCGCGCCGGGAACCGGCCTGGCCCGGCCCGGCTACGGTGGCCGGTCTCCCAACTACGTGTCCTCGATCTCCTCGATGACTCTGCCGCCGAGCTGCCGCTGGATGAGTTCCATGCCGCTCAGGCTGTCCGCCGCCCCCGGCCCGGTGGCGTCGTCCGGCCACTCCTCGTCGGCGACGGCCGCGGGCTTGGGCGGCTGCGCATGACGGGACCGCGCCGGTTGGGCTTGGCTTGCTCTGGGGGACCCGGCCGACGATCCCC
>DAITAE010000486.1:2145-3979 GCA_036824445.1 Streptosporangiaceae bacterium
GGGGCGGCGGGCCACCGGACACCGCCCTCACCCGCACGTTCAGCCCCAGCATCGTCGCGAGCACGCCCGCCAGGACCTGGTCATGCCCGCTGTTGGCGAACCCCCTGGCGTTGCCTCCGCTGGGGAACATGATCGTCAGCACGCCGTTCTCCAGCTCCTGGACGCTCGCGGTATTCAAGAGCATCCAGGCCACCTTGCCCTTGCTCCGCACCACGTCCAGGATCTCCTGCCAGCGCTCGCGCAGCATGTCCGCGTCCACCGCGCCAGGGTCGCGGCCCGCATCCGGCCGCGCGGCTGTACTACCGGACGGCCCGCCTTGGCTGGCGCCGCCTCGCATGCTCCCGGTCCCCCGCTCCCGGCCTTCCGTAGCCCGGCCTTTCATGGCGCCGCCTTCCATCGGCCGGTCTTCCGTCACGCGGTCTTCCGTCGCGCGGTCTTCCTGGGCCCGGCCCGCCGACGGTCCGCCTTCCGGCGGTCGGCCTTCCGGTATCTCCCTTTCCGGCGCCTGGTCTGCTCGTGCCGCGTCTGCCGAGGGCCTGCCTGCCGGTTTCTCCCCTTCCCGCGCCCGGTCTGTCCGGGCCGCACCGGCCGGTGTCCGGCCTTCCTGTTCTGTCCCCTGCCGCGCTTCCTCCTTTACCGGCGCCCGGCCGGGACCCGGGGGCGCACCCGCGCCCGTCGTGTCCTCACGTGACCCCGGGCGGCGCCCCCGCCCGTCACGGGGCCGGGCCGGTTCCCCCGGCGCATCGGCGGACCCGGCGGGCTGCCGAGCCGGTAGCGGCCGGGACCTCACCGTCTCCCCCGACGGCTCCCCGGGCGCGACTTCCACGCCCGCCAGCTGGTGCTCCAGCCGTTCCAGCCGCGCCAGCAGCGCCTTCTCACCAGTGCTGGCAGCAGGCAGGAGGACCTGCGCGCACGTCAGCTCCAGTAGTAGCCGGGGGGACGTCGTCCCCCGCATCTGGATCAGCCCTTCGCTGATGATCTCTGCCGCGCGGGTCAGCTCCGCCTGGCCGAACCGCCCTGATTGCTCGGCCATCCGCTCCAGCCGGTCGGCCGGCGCGTCGAGCAGGCCGCTGTGGCCGGCCCCGGGAACGGCCGCGAGGATGATCAGGTCGCGGAGCCGGTCGAGCAGGTCGGCGGCGAAACGGCGGGGGTCGTGCCCGCCCTCGACCACCCGGTCAACGGCGCCGAATACGGCCGCGCCGTCCCCCGTGGCGAACGCATTCACGACCTCATCCAGCAGGCTGTCGTCGGTGTATCCGAGCAAGGCCACCGTGCGGTCATAGGTCAGCCCTTCGGGGCCGGACCCGGCGAGCAGCTGGTCGAGGATGGACAGGGCGTCCCGCGCCGAGCCCGCGCCGGCCCTGACCACCAGCGGCAGCACCGCGGGCTGGTAGGCGACACCCTCCGCGGCCAGGATCTGCTCCAGCAGCTCCCGCAGCACGGCCGGCGGCACCAGCCGGAACGGGTAGTGATGGGTGCGCGACCGGATCGTCGCGATGACCTTCTCCGGCTCGGTGGTGGCGAACACGAACTTCAGGTGCGGCGGCGGTTCCTCAACGAGCTTCAGGAGGGCATTGAATCCTTCCCTGGTGACCATGTGGGCTTCGTCGATGATGTAGATCTTGAACCGGCCGGAGACGGGCGCGTAGAACGCCCGCTCCCGTAGATCCCTGGCGTCGTCGACCCCGCCATGCGAGGCCGCGTCGATCTCGATCACGTCGATGCTGCCGGGGCCGGCCGGGGCCAGCGCCACGCAGGACGCACACACCCCGCACGGGTCGGGGGTGGGTCCTTGCTCACAGTTGAGCGACCGCGCAAGGATCCGGGCGCTGGA
>DAITAE010000487.1:0-3972 GCA_036824445.1 Streptosporangiaceae bacterium
TACGTCGGCGGCGACATCACCGCGGGCCTGCTCGCCTCGGGCATGGACCGCGACTCTCGCACCCGGCTGTTCATCGACATCGGCACCAACTGCGAGATCGTGCTCGGCAACGACGACTGGCTGCTCGCCACCGCCGCGCCGGCCGGCCCGGCGTTCGAGGGGGCGGCCATCCGGTGCGGGATGCGGGCCGCCGACGGCGCGATCGAAGTGGTCACGATGACGCCGGACGCGCTGGAGCTGAAGGTCATCGGGGACGCCGCGCCGGCCGGGCTGTGCGGGTCCGGGCTGGTCGACGCCGTGACCGGGCTGGTCCGGATGGGACTGCTCGACCACTCCGGCCGGCTCATCGCCGAGGACGAGGCCGCCGCGCGCGCTCCCGGGCTCGCGGACCGGCTGACCATGATCGGCGACGAGCGCGTGTTCGTGCTGCACTGGCTCGGCGAGGCCGGCGACGCGGCGCACTCGGTCTACCTGTCCCAGCGTGACATCAGAGAGCTCCAGTTCGCCAAGGCGGCGATCGCCACCGGCTGGCAGATCCTGCTGGAGGAGGCCGGACTCGGGGCCGCTGACATCCAGCAGGTCCTGCTGGCAGGGTCGTTCGGCAGCTATCTGTCGCCCGCGAACGCGATCCGGCTCGGCCTGGTACCCAAGCTCGGCGTACTGCGGGTCGTTAGCGCCGGGAACGTGGCGGGCGAGGGTGCGAAGATGGCGCTGCTCTCGCTGCGCGAACGGGCCGCTGGGCTGGCGCTGCTGGAGGAGGTGAGGTATGTCGAGCTGTCGGACCGCGCCGACTTCAACGACCGCTTCGTCGGCCAGCTCGCCTTCCCGGACTAGGGAGCCTCGCCCTCACCCTGCGCCGGTGGTGATCGCGTGCGGGGCGCTCGGCGGGCACCTGCGGGAGATCATCGCCCGCCGGGGCTGGCGGGTCGAGCTGCACTGCCTGCCCGCCTTGCTGCACAACCGGCCCAGCCAGATCATCCCGGATGCAGAACGGATAGCGCGGTGTGCTCTCGCCCGCGGGCAGCGGGTCGCCCTCGCCTATGCCGACTGCGGGACCTACGGGGCGCTGGACGGCCTGTGCGCGCGGCTCGGGCTGCGGCGGCTGCCCGGGCTGCACTGCTACGACGTGCTGGCCGGGCCGTCCCGGGTCCGGGCGCTGTTCGACGCCGAACCCGGCACGTACGTGCTCACCGACTTCCTGGTGCGCAGCTTCCGCCGCACGGTCCTGGCCGAGCTGGGACTCGACCGCCATCCGCAGCTGTGGCCCGACTATTTCGGGCACTACCGGCGGGTGGTGTGGCTCGCGCAGCACCCGGACCCGGCGCTGACGGCGGAGGCCGAGCGGGTGGCAGCCATGTTCGGCCTGCCGCTCACGATCGTGGAGACGGGCACCGCCCGGCTGGAGCGGGAGCTGGCGCGCCTGGTCGGCCCGTCGGCCGCCAGCCCGGCGGCGGCCGGGGAAGCGGTCGCCCCGGAAACGGTGGCCGGGGAAACGGTGGCCGGGGAAACGGTGGCCGGGGAAACGGGGGCCGGGGAAACGGTGGCCGGGGAGACGGTGGCCGGGGAAGGCGGCGCGGGCTGATGGCGCGGAGCCTGCGGGGGACGGGGCTGCTCGGCGGCGGGGGCGCGGGGCTGGCCGGTGTCGCACCGTTGCTGCGCAGCCCCCGCTTCGAGGTGTTCCCGGCGGCAGGCGTCGAGGAAGCCGTCGCCGAGTGGCTGGCGCCCGGAACGACGGTGACCGTGACCGCCTCGCCGGCCAAGGGGCTTGACGCCACGCTCGACCTGGCCGAGCTGCTGGCCGACCGCGGGTACCGCGTGGTGCCGCACGTCTCGGCCCGGCTGGTGGCCGACGACGCCCACCTGGCCGACATCGTCGCCAGGCTGACCGCATGCGGCGTGGACGACGTCTTCGTCCCGGCGGGCGACGCCGACCCGCCGGCCGGCCGGTTCGACAGCGCCCTGTCGCTGCTGGAACGGCTCGCGGAGATGGGGAACCCGTTCGCGCGCATCGGGATCACCGGCTACCCGGAGACTCATCCGCGGATCGATGACGACATCACCGTGCAGGCCATGTGGGACAAGCGCCGCCACGCGGCCTACATCGTCAGCAACCTGTGCTTCGACCCGGCCACGATGCGCCGGTGGATCAGCCGCGTGCGGGCCAGGGGCGTCACGCTGCCGCTGTACGTCGGGCTGGCCGGGCCGGTGGAGCGGGCCAGGCTGCTCCGGATGGCCGCCAAGGCGGGCGCGGCGGAGTCCGCGCGGTTCCTGGCCGGCCACACCGAATGGTTCCTGCGTCTGGGCACCCCGGGCGGCTACAGCCCGGAGCGGCTCCTGTCCCGCCTGGCGCCCACCCTCTCTTCCCCGGCCGCCGGCGTCGAGGGCCTGCATCTGTTCACCTTCAACCAGGTTCAGCAGACCGAACAGTGGCGCCGGGCGTTGCTCGCCCGGGCGGATGGATGAACGTCACCAGGTCACCATACGCAATGGATATCCCACGCAGAGCGACTGCACGTTAACCCGCACGAGCACCCGCACGGTCGTTCGCACAGTGCATCCGCACAAACCGCAATCGGATGCATTAGGCTCCGGGCGTGGTTCTGCCGCGAAAAGCCTCAAGAGGTGCGATAAGGCGTGTTATAACCAGGCTGAGGAACCTGCCTGCGCGCCATCAAGGCTCCCCCGCCAGACGGCGCCGATGATCCCCGGCATCGGCGGTCCCCGGCGTCCGTCAGCCTGCGGCGCCCGGCGCACGCGGCATCCGGCCGGCCAGGCATCTGGTGGTCCGGCATCCGCGGACGCCGGGCTGCTGCTCCAAGGCACCGCAGACGAAGACGGAAACGCCGGGCAGCCCCGGCCTAGCGCACATGGGTTGGTGACCATAAGACGATGAGTGGCCAGGCCAGCCACGGGGATATCCAGCAGTCCGGGGGTATAGCGTGGCCGGTGCTCTCGGGCCTGATGCCACCGCTCGCCGACTCATACACGCCGCGGTCCGAGAGTGGGCTGGCGCTTGCCAGCAGCCTGAACCCCGGCGAGACGGTCGTGCTGATCGCCGCCGACGACGCCGGTGACCCGGGCGCGATGGGCGTCATGGGCGCGATGGGCGGCACCGGCAAGACGCAGCTCGCGGTCGCGATCGCCCACACGCTGTGGAACCAGCGGGCCGTGGACCTGCTGGTCTGGGTGACCGCGTCCGGCCGGGATGCGATCATGACCGGGTACGCGCAGGCGCTGCTCGACGTGGGCGCACCGGACCCGGGTGAGGGGCCCCAGGTGGCCGCCTCGCATTTGCTCGCGTGGCTGGCCGAGACCGGCCTGCCGTGGCTGGTGGTGCTCGACGATCTCAACGACGCCGCGGTACTCGAGGGGCTCTGGCCCTGGGGCGTCAACGGGCGGGTCGTGGTCACCACCAGCCGACCGGACACGGCGCTCAAGGCGCCCAGCCCGCGCGTCGTGGAGGTCGGCCCGTTCAGCCGCCGCGAGAGCCTGAACTACCTGTCCACCAAGCTGCACGAAGACCCGGACCAGTGGATCGGTGCGCTGGATCTGGCCCTCGACCTCGGGTTCCTGCCGATTGCCCTGGCCCAGGCCGGAGCGCTGATGGCCGACGCCGGGATCGACTGCCGCCAGTACCGCACCTGGATCGCCGAGCAGAGGCAGCAGCTGGGCACTCAGGCCGGTGCCAAGTCGACGGTGGCTGCGACCGGTGCATTAGCGCTTGAGCTCGCCAACCAGCGCCAGCCCGCCGCCCTCGCACGGCCGATGCTCGCGCTGACCTCCATGCTGGACCCCAACGGCATCCCCGGCGCGGTGCTCACCAGCCCGGCTTCCTGCGCGTTCCTGACGCAGGCCCGGGGGGCGACGCCCGTCGACGAGGCGCAGGCCCGCACCGCGGTGCATACGCTGGGGCGGCTGGGCCTGGTCACTATCGACAGCAGCAGTGCCGCCCGCACGGTGCGGGTTCACGAG
>DAITAE010000488.1:0-3970 GCA_036824445.1 Streptosporangiaceae bacterium
ACCCGTGGATCCGGGACCGGGCCATCTTTGTCGGAGACGACGAGGACATCGTGCCGGACACCTTCGGCGGGGACCTGCCGGCCATCCGGGACTGGACCACGCAGCATTTCTCCTACTCCGGCTACATCACCGGCTTCACCCCACCCGAGCCCGACGAGGTGGCGCCGCTCCGCACCCAGCTGGGGTACCGCGACGACGAACTGGTCTGCGTGGTCGCCGTTGGCGGCAGCGGCGTCGGCCAAGCCCTCATCGACAAGGTCGCCGCCGCCTATCCGCTCGCCAAGAAGGCCGTGCCGGAGCTACGGATGATCGTGGTGACCGGCCCCCGTATCGACCCGGCGGCTTTCCCCCAGCGGGCCGGTCTTGAGCTGCGCGGCTACGTCCACCGGCTCTACCAGCATCTGTGCGTCTGCGACCTCGCCATCGTCCAGGGCGGGCTAACCACCACCATGGAGCTGACCGCCGCCAAGCGCCCGTTCCTCTACTTCCCGCTCGGGCACCACTTCGAGCAGAACTTCCACGTCCGCCACCGGCTCGACCGCTACGGAGCCGGCCAGTACATGGATTACGCCACCACCGACCCCGACCTCATCGCCGCCCAGATCACCGAGCTGGCCGGAAAGCCCGTCAGCTACCGCGACGTTGAGACCGACGGCGCGGCCCGCGCTGCCCAGCTCATCGCCGAACTCATCTAGCACCGCCATGTATCACGGGACCCAAGTCCGACCCCGTATCGGTAAGTCGGTCGGTCGATCGAATGACCGGCACGCATCAAGGAGGAACACATGACCACCACCGAAACCCCAGTCGACAACGGCGTCAACGTAGAAGCGCTGCTCGGCGTGCGCGAGGCTCTGGGCGACACCCCAGAGATCGCGCAGTTCCAATGGCGCTCCACGGTGTCCTGGGTCAACGGCACGCACAGCCGCTCGGATGTCGAGACGTTCTACGGCTTCGGCGACGAGCAACAGCACCACACCACGTTCAGCTACGACGTCGACCATCCACTGCAGTTCGCCGCGCAGGACAAGGGCGTCACTCCGGTGGAGATTGTCCTGGTCGCCCTCGGCAGCTGCCTGACCGCTGGCGTGGCCGCCGTCGCCCAGCAGAGGTCGATCCAGCTACGGTCGGTGCGGGCCACCCTCACCGCCGAGATGGACCTGCACGGGATCCTCGGCGCCGACCCGGATATTCGCAACGGATTCAGCGGCGTCACCGTCAGCTACCAGATCGATGCCGACGCCACCACCGAGGAGATCAAGGCGCTGGTCGCGCAGTCGCAGAAGCGCTCCGCCGTCTACGACATCATCACCAACCCGACGAACGTCACCGTCGAGGTCTGCTGATCCAGTCCGAGCGAGCAGGGGGAGGCGCAGCCGTGCCGAGTACGACCACCGTGATAGTCGGTGCCGGCCACTGCGGGCTGGCCATGAGCCACTGCCTCGCCGCCCGTTCGATCGACCACGTCGTCCTCGAACGCGCAGAGGTGGCGAACTCATGGCGCACGCAGCGGTGGGACTCGCTGCGGCTGCTCACCCCGAACTGGATGACCCGGCTGCCCGGTTACGGGTACCGCGGTGACGACCCGGACGGCTACCTCAGCGCACGGGAGGTTACGGCGATGCTCGAGGACTACGCCGACACATCCGCCGCACCGGTACTGACCGGCACGACGGTGACCTCGGTCCGGGCAGCCGGAGGCGGATACGTCGTGCGAACCGACCAAGGCATCTGGCGCGCGCCGACGGTGGTGCTGGCCAGCGGGGCGGCGACGGCGGCCGCGGTGCCGACGCTGGCGCGGCTGGTGCCGGCCGGAATCACCCCGATCACCCCGGCGGGCTACCGCAACCCAGGCGAGCTGCCCCCGGGCGGCGTCCTGGTGGTCGGCGCCTCGGCCAGCGGGGTCCAGCTCGCCGACGAGCTGCACCGCTCCGGGCGCCCGGTCACGCTCGCCATCGGCGAGCACGTCCGCATGCCACGCACCTATCGCGGCCGGGACATCCTGTGGTGGCTGGACGCCTCAGGGGTGCTGGACCAGCGCTACGACGAGGTCGATGATCTGGTGCGGGCGCGGAACGTGCCGTCCATGCAGCTGGTCGGCTCGCCGGGCCGGACGGTCGACCTGAACGCATTGAGCTCGGCCGGGGTGCGGCTGGTCGGCCGCTTGGCCGGGATCGCCGACGGGGTCGCCCAGTTCTCTGGCTCCCTGCCCAACGTGTGCGCGCTGGCCGACCTGAAGCTGGGGCGGCTGCTGAACACGATCGACGCCTGGGCGGGGGGAGCTGGTGAGCGGTTCGCGCCGACGGTCGTGCGCAGCACGCCGCTGGGCCTGGACCTGCGGTCCGGGGAGATCAGCACGATCGTATGGGCGACGGGATACCGGCCCGATCTGTCCTGGCTCGACGTCCCGGTGCTCGACCGCAAGGGCCGGGTCGTCCACGACGGCGGTGTGACGGCCTGCCCGGGCCTGTACCTGATCGGCATGCCGTTCCTGCGCCGCCGCAAGTCGAGCCTGATAGACGGGGCTGCGTGCGACGCCGCCGAGCTGACCACGCACCTCGCCGGTCATCTCGACGCGCTGGCCGGCCGGCGCGAAAGGAGCGCGTCATGAACGAGCATCCGCTAGCCACAGCGATCGCTGCGGCCGTGGCCGACCGGGACAGCGTCCAGCTGGCCGCTGCGGTCACCGACACCGTCCGGCTGCGGGCGCTGCTGCCCGGCGGCCCGATCGAAGAGCACGGCCGCGATGCCGTCGTCGCCCGCTTCGGTGGATGGTTCGCCGATATGGACACCGTCGACCTGGTGGAGTCGGCAGGCGAGGCGGTGGCCGACCGGCTTCTGATCCACTACCGGCTGGACCTGGCGCAGCGCGGCACCCGCTGGGCCTGCACGCAGACCTCGATCTGCAAGATCATCGATGGCCGGCTGGCCACTATCAATCTACTGTGCTCAGGCTTTCGCGAGATCTAGGTGATCAAGATGCGCAACCCGGCACTTGACGCGTGGGGCGATTACGACCGAGACGACCCGTACCCGCTGTTCGCGGAGGTCCAGGCGGACGGCCCGGTGCACGAGGTCACGCTGGCCGACGGGCACCGCGCGTGGCTGATCGTCCGCCACGAGGAGGCGAAGGCCGCTCTCAACCACGCCGCCCTGTCCAAGGACATGCACGCCGCACTTGCCCGTGACGGGGCGGTGGTCGCCGAGGGCCTGCCCGGTCCCGCCTTCGCCCGGCACATGCTCAGCGTCGACCCGCCCGACCATACCCGGCTGCGCCGGCTGGCCTTGGCTGCCTTCAGCCGACCACGGATCGCGGCCCTTCGGCCACACGTTCAGGCGATCGTCGACGGGCTGCTGGACCACCTCGAGGCACGGGGCGACACCGCCGTCGACCTGGTCAAGGGCTTCGCTTTCCCGCTGCCGTTCACCGTGATCAGCGAACTGCTTGGCGTCCCGGAACCAGACCGGGACCAGCTGGGGAGCTGGTTCACCACGCTGCTCGCACCGTCGTCAGCACCCGAGCCGCCGGCCGAGGCCGTGGCCGCTTCGGCGAACATCGTCCGGTATCTGACCGAGCTCCTCGCCCGCAAGCGCGCCGCACCGGGCGAGGATTTGGTCACCGACCTGGTACGCGCGGCCGACCAGGACGGCGCGCTGTCCGAGCAGGAGATGCTCTCGACAATCTTCCAGCTGGTGGTCGCCGGGCACGACACCACAACCAGCCTGATCGGCAATGGAACGGTCGCCCTGCTGCTGCACCCGGAACAGCGCGACGCACTCGTCGCCGACCCGGCCCTGGTGCCGCACGCGATCGAGGAAATCCTGCGATGGGACGCACCGGTCCCCCACTCGACGTTCAGGTACACGACGCAGGACGTGGCCTTCGGCGGGACCGTCATCCCAGCCTTCGCCCAGGTGATCATCTCGCTGGCCGCGGCCAACCGGGACCCGGCCCGGTACGACAACCCGG
>DAITAE010000038.1:0-11189 GCA_036824445.1 Streptosporangiaceae bacterium
TCAGTGCAGTCCTTCTGCGAACGGGCCCAGCGCGAGCGCAGGGAAGTAGGTGAGGCCGACCAGGATGAGGACCACACCGACGACCATGCCGACGAACAGCGGCGTTCGGGTGTCCAGGGTGCCGGCGCTGGCCGGCACGGGACTCTGCCTGGCCAGCGAGCCGGCCAGGCCGAGTGCGAAGATCTCCGGCGCGAACCGGCCGAGGAGCATCACGACCCCGCCGAGCGTCTGGTACCAGGTCGCGGCCGTGCCCAGCCCGGCGAACGCCGACCCGTTGTTATTGGCCATGGACGTGAACGCGTACATGACCTCGGTCAGGCCGTGCGGGCCGGGATTGAAGATCGGCGCCTGGCCGATATGGGTGCCGATCGACAGCCCGGCCGCGGTGAGGACGACCACCGGCAGCGTCAGGAAGTACAGCGCCGCGTACTTCATCTCGGTGGGCCGGATCTTCTTTCCGATGTACTCCGGCGTCCGGCCGACCATCAGCCCGGCCACGAATACCGTGACGATGGCCAGGATGAGGATCCCGTACATGCCGGCCCCGATGCCGCCCGGCACGATCTCGCCCAGCGCCATGTCGAACAGCGCGATCCCGCCCCCGAACGGGGTCAGCGAGTCGTGGAAACAGTTCACCGCGCCAGTGGAGGTGGTCGTGGTGGAGGCGGCGAACACCGAGCAGCCGGGCGTGCCGAACCTCGTCTCTACGCCCTCGTACGCGCCGTGGGCGAGCTGCGGGGCGGCCCCAGCGGTGCCAAGGTGCGCCTCGAAGAAGCTGATCCCGCCGACCGCGGCCAGCCAGATGATCGCCATGACCGCGAGCAGCGCGTAGCCCTGCTTGTTGTCGCCGACCATCTTGCCGAACGTCCGCGGCAGCGAGAACGGGATCAGCAGGAGCAGGAAGATCTCGAACCAGTTGGTGAACGGGTTCGGGCTCTCGAACGGGTGGGCCGAGTTGGCGTTGAAGAAGCCGCCCCCGTTGTTCCCCATCTCCTTGATGACCTCCTGAGAGGCCACCGGGCCGCCCACGATCGTCTGGTGCGCGCCGGACAGGGTCGTCACCGTGTGGTAGCTGGAGAAGTTGTCGATCACGCCGCTCGCCATCAGGATCAGCGCGCCGATGATGGACAGCGGGATCAGCAGCCGCACCGTGGCGTGGGTGAGGTCCACCCAGAAGTTGCCCAGGGTGCCGGTGCGGGACCGGACGAAGCCGCGGATCATGGCGATCGCCACCACCAGGCCGACCGCGGCGGACAGGAAGTTCTGCACCGCGAGGCCGCTCATCTGCACGATGTAGGTCATCGTGGATTCGCCGGAGTAGTTCTGCCAGTTCGTGTTGGTGGTGAACGAGACCGCGGTGTTCCACGCCGTGTCGGGCTGAACGTTGGCCATGTGCGGCCCGACGAACTGCAGCAGGTAATGCTGCAGCCGCTGCATTCCGTACAGGAACAGAACGCTGACCGCGGAGAACGCCAGCATGCTGCGCAAGTAGCTGCCCCAGGTCTGGTCGACGGTGGGGTCGATCCCGGTCAGCTTGAAGATCCCGCGCTCCACTCGCCAGTGCTTGTCCGTTGTGAAGATCTTGGCGATGTAGTTGCCGAGTGGGATATAGCACGCGGCCAGGGCGGCGACCAGCAGGGCAACCTGGAGCCAGCCCGCGAGGGCGCTATTCATCAGAACCTCTCTGGCTTTACGAGGGCCACGAACAGGTAGACGGTCAGCAGGACGCCGCCGATCAGGCCGAGCCAGTTGTTAACGCTCAAAGCGCTCGACCCCCTTCACCAGGAGCCAGAGCGCGGCGAAGACGACGATCGTCAGGCCGATGTAGAGAAGGTCCTGCACGGGTCCTCCTTGGGTTCGGGCACGGGCGCACCGCGATGGCACTCGATGACCTCAGTGAACTCCCGGCAGCCAGAGAGAGGAAGCCTCCATGCGGGACCCATGCGGGGTCCTGACGGTTCCTAACAGACCCCATGCGGCGGCGCCCGGCCGCCACGGATCAGGCGCGCTGCGCCGCCGTGTCTGGCCGCGGTCAGAGGTCGACCGGGTGACTGCCGGTCAGGGCGGCGCCTACCTGGTCGGCGAGTGCGATCGCGACCAGCCTCTGCTCGAGGGTGGGAAGCGCACCGGAGTTGGCCCTCATCAAGAACCTGCCCTGGAGGACGCCGCGGTTTTCCACCAGCAGTTCGATGTCGGTGTCGTCGGGCAGGGCCTCCGCCGCGTCCCAGGTCCGGTGGTCTGTCACGACCCGGCCGTCGATCCGCAGCCTGGCCGGCCTGCCCAGCCCGGCCCTGCCGTACTGGAACGTGCACGTGCGCAGCGACAGCAGTTCGGTAAGCCTGCTGGATACCTGCTCGATCAGCCCCGACGGTGAGCTTCCGGCCGCGACCGCGTGCGCGGCCGCGTTGATCCCATCGAGGTAGCCTGCGCGCCTGCTCGCGGCCGCGTGCTCGCGGCGTGCCCACACGGCGAGTTCCGTCACTACCACGCCGATGACCAGCAGCAAGGCGGTTGTCTCGATATCCGCCCGCCGCGTGATGTTGAACGTCTCAAAGGGCCGGGTCAGGAAGAAGTCGAACCACACGGCTGCCGACAGCGCCGCCAGGTAGCCAGCCAGCCGGTAGCCGTTTATCGCGACGGCCACCACGACCAGCACCAAAGCCAGGGCCGCGTCGGTGTTGGGGAAGCTGGCCCGGAACGGGACCAGGATGGCAGTCAGCGCCAGCGGGGCCACCAGCGCAGCAACGACTGCCAGGCGGTCCCGGCTGAGCCACAGCGGGACCTGCACGCAATCGTGATAGCACAGCGGCCGTCCGAGTGCCAGCCTGGCCGTGCTCGTCCATCAGATTCATGCGCGATCCATGCGGGCGGCATTCCCGCAGTGTCCGTCTTTCGGTCCTGGCTAGCCGGGAAGGGCAAGGCCGCGCACGCCGAGCTCGTCGGCGCGGGTGAACAGGTCCGCGGGGTCGGCGTAGACCCGGTAGGCGCCGGCCCGTTCCAGCTCCTCCCGGCCGTAGCCGCCGGACAGCACGCCGATCCCCAGGGCCCCGGCGCGGCGGGCCGCCAGCAGGTCCCACACGCTGTCGCCGACGACGAAGGCGTGCTGGGGCGCCACACCGAGCAGAGCCGCCGCGGCGAGGAAAAGGTCCGGGTCGGGCTTGGCGTGCGCCACCATGTCCCTGGTCACCATCGGAGCGTCGTCGGCCAACCCGAGCATGGCCAGCGCGTGGTGGGCGGTGGCGCGGTAGCCGCTGGTCGCGATGGCCCACGCCACCTTGCGCTCGGTGAGCGCGGCGAGCAGATCGGCCGCGCCGGGCAGGGGCCGGACCGAGTCGGCCTGGGCCAGGTACTCCTGCTGGTGGGCTTCCTGCAGCATGGCGATGTCGGCCTCGGACAGCGTGCGGCCGGTCTCCCGGAGCAGCGCGGACACGAACAGGCCGCCGCTCATGCCGATCCGGCGGTGGATCCGCCACACCGACAAGTCGATGTCGAGCCGGGACAGCGCCGCCCGCCAGGCGATGACGTGCTGGTACACGCTGTCGATGAGGGTCCCGTCGAGGTCGAAGAGGAACGCGGGCGCGGGTAGTTCGTGGTAGTTCGCCGGGCCGGCCATGGCACCAGTGTGCCGCCTGCGGCCCGCGGGGCGGGGCAACGGGCCCGCGCCGGGTCAGGCGCCCGCCACCGCGGTCACCCCGCTCATCGTGCCGATCAGGACGAGCGGCCCGGACAAGGTGGGGGATGCGAAGTGCGGAAGCGGAGAGCCCAGCCCGATCTGCCGGCGGACCTGACCGTCGGCGGGGTTGAGCTGGTAGAGGGTGCCAGCATCCCAGTCAGCGACCCAGACCGCGCCGCCGCCGACGACCGGTGAGCCGGCCGCCGAGGCCGGCCCGCGCCACAGCACCCGGATCCGCCGGCCGGCGGTGTCCACGGCCGCTATGCCACCACTCGCGCAGGGGACATAGGCGACCGTGCCGCGCACGGCCGCCCCGCCGAACGCGGCACACACCGCCGCCTGCGCCACCTGCCCGCCGACGCCGCCCAGCCGCGCGCCGTCGAGCAGGTAACCGATGCCGCGCTTGCCGACGGTGAGCACCATCCCGTTCGGAAGGAGCACCGGGGACATCGACCCGAGATCGAGGTCAGCGGCGTTGTCCGCGGCCCAGCTGGCCGGGGCGAAGATGTCCGTCCGCCGCAGCTGCGGCGAGAGCGCGGTGACCGAGTCGCTGCCGTCGTACACGCCGCCGGTGGCGGCCCCGTTGCCGACGCCGACGTAGATCGTGCCATCGGTCCCGGTCACCGGGCCGCCGGCGCCCCAGATCCCGGCTTCCCTGGCCGTGGGCACCACGTAGGAGATCAGCGGCCCGTGGCCGGAAGCCGGGGCGCTCACGACCGAGCCGCGGTAGGGCCCGCAATCCCCGAACAGTCCCCCGAACGCCACGTACACCCGGTCGCCTGCCAGCGCGAGCGCGGCACGCTGCTGGTCGAACCGGGGCTGGCCGTCCGGGGTGGGGATGTCGCGGCGGAACGCCACGTGGCCGGTGTCCACGGACACGCCCACCAGCACGTGGTGGTAGCCGGTCGTCTCCGCGACCGCGTAGACCAGCCCGGTGGCCGGGCTGTAGACCGTGGTTCCGGTGATGCCGAGCGGGTCGATGTTGCCGCACGGAAGGCTGGCCAGCGGCACCGGCGTGCCGACGTGCGCCCGCCACCGCACCGTGCCGGTCGCCCGGTCCAGCCCGTAGACCGAATCGCCCTCGGTGGCCGCGACGACGAGCCGGCCGATCGCGAGCGGCTGGCCGTAGACGGCCCCGTCGAGCCGCCGGGTCCACGCGATCGACAGGGGCCCGGCAGCCGGGGCCGCGGCGGCGAGGCCGGTGTGAGCCGGGTCGCGATGGTAGTTCGGCCAGTCCCAGGCGCCGGGGCGGGGCGGGGAGCGGGTCGCCGCCGGGGCCGTCCCGGGGCGGGGAGAGTGCGCCGTCTGCGCCGGCTGCGGCGTGCCCGCGCTGCTGCAGGCGGAGACCAGCACGACCAGCATCAGCACGGTGGGGCGCAGGAGGCGCATGCGCCCAGTTTGCCCTACCGGCCGTGCGCTGGCGCCGCCGTTCTGCTGCGGCAAACGCCCGCTTCTGCCCAGCCGGGCCGGCGCTCGTGCGTCTTCCGGGCGCGTCGGCCGGAGTATCCCGTTTATGCAGGTCACAAGCTATGCTCGTAGCCTGGTTGTGAGCAGCAGGGATACCGCCATCCGGACGGGACTGGGGAAGAACGCGAGGGGAAGTGGGGGAGACGGGGTGAGCAGGGAGATCGGCTCCTTTGTCGCGCTGGGGGACAGTTTCACCGAGGGACTGGACGACCCCCGGGCCGACCAGGAGGGCTACCGGGGCTGGGCGGACCGCTTCGCCGAGATGCTGGCCGCGCAGCAACCCGGGCTGCGGTACGCCAACCTCGCGGTGCGGGGCAAGATGCTGCGGCAAGTCGCGGAGGAGCAGGTCCCGCAGGCGATTGCCATGACGCCCGGCCTGGTGAGCCTGGCGGCGGGCGGTAATGACCTGCTCCGGCCGCGCACCGACCCCGACGCGCTCGCCGAGCACTTCGACGAGGTCGTGCGTACCCTGCTGATGGCGGGATGCCCGGTCCTGATGTTCACCGGCTTCGACCCCCGGTTCCCGGTGCTCCGGCTGCTCCGGGGCAAGGTCGCGGCCTTCAACATGCACCTGCGCGCGATCGCCGATCGTCACCATTGCCACCTCGTCGACCTGTGGTCGATGAACGTGCTCCGTGACCCTCGTGCCTGGAGCGCGGACCGGCTGCACCTGACGCCGGACGCGCACCGGCGGGTGGCGCTGCGGGTCTGCGAGGTACTCGGCGTGCCGGCCACTGCGGACTGGCGGGAGCCGTGGCCGACGGCCGAGGGGATCGCCGCGTCGCAGGCACGGGCGTGGCTGGCGGCCCGGCGGATGGACGTGCGCTGGGCGCGGGTCCACGCGGCGCCGTGGGTGGCCCGGCGGGTGCGCGGGGTGTCGGCCGGCGACGGCGTCAACCCCAAGCGGCCCGAGCTCGTGCCCCTCGGGGCGGTGGTCACGCTCTCGGAGCGCGGTTCCGCTTCGTGATCATGACCCGGCTGCGGATCTGACGGCACGGACCCCAAGAAGCGGAGATGCCTGGTCCCCGTTGGGCTACGGCGCGAGGTCGGCGAGGACATCATCCAGCCTGCGCAGCGAGGCGGCGATCCAGGGAAGCCTGACCGGGTTAGCTGAGGCGAGCGCCCGCTCGCGCTGCGCGTCGTCGTCCCCGTAGAGCAGGCTGGTCGCCACCCGCATCCGCAGCGCGGGCTCGTCCTCGCCGAACGCGCTCGCCGGGAGCACCCCCACCCCGTAGCGCTCCAGCAGGTATGCCGCGAGACCGGCGCCGGTGGTCACCCCGTGCCGCGCGGCCAGGTGCGCCCGCCACGGGCCGAAGTCGGGGTACAGGTAGAACGCCGCCTGCGGCTCGGGGACGATCACCCCGGCGGCGGCGAACCTGCCCGCCACGGCGCGGCTGACGGCCTCGTGCAGCGAGCGGCTGCGCGCGATGCGCTGCGTCAGTTCCGGGGGTTCACGGAAGGCGAGCGCGGCGGCCTCCTGGACCGGGCCGGCCGCGGCGGACCAGATCTCGCTGGCGATGCCGAGCAGCCGGTCGTGCAGGCCGGCGCCGAGCGGGCCATCCGGGAGCCTGGCCACCCCGACCCGCCAGCCGCCCAGGGCCAGGTTCTTGCTCAGCCCGGTGGTGACGACGGTGCGTTCCGGGGCGAAGTCCACCGGGCCGGCCACGGTGGGCTCGGCGGCGAACACGAGATCACGGTAGATCTCGTCGGAGATGACGATCAGGTCGTGCTCGGCAGCGACCTCGGCCAGGGCCGCCGTGGTGGCGGGGCGGGCGAGCCGGCCGGTGGGGTTGTCGGGCAGGGTCACGATCACCGACCCGATCCGGCGGCCTGCCGCTCGGGCGGCCACGACCGCGCGGGCGAGCAGGGCCGGGTCGCAGACGCCGCCCTCACCGGCCGGGACCGGCACGAAATGCGGCCGGGCACCGGCCAGCGCGGCCTGGGCGGCATAGCTCACCCAGCTCGGCTTGGGCACCGCGACGTCCGCCCCGATGGCCAGCAGCAGGCCGAACAGCAGCGGCTTGCTGCCCGGCCCGGAGACCACCGCCGCCGGGGTGGTCGGCAGGCCGCGCCGGGTCCAGTAGCCCGCGGCGGCCGCGCGCAGTGCCGGGAGCCCGGCCACGGGACCGTAGGCGTTGCGGTCCGCCGCGGCGGCCAGCGCCGCCCGCAGCAGGGGGTGCACCGGCAGGCCGGCCTCGCCGAAGGACAGCGGGAGGACGGGCTCGCCCGCCTGCCGCTTGCGGATGAGGATCTCGTTCGCGGCCAGGGTGGCCGACACCGGGATGGCGGACATGACCCAGGCTCAGGCCTCGCGCTCGATCGGGCAGCTCATGCAACGCGGGCCGCCCCGGCCCCGGCCCAGCTCCCCGCCGGGAACGGTGATCACCTCGATGCCGTTGTCCCGCAGGTAGGTATTGGTGGTCACGTTCCGCTCGTAGGCGATGACCACTCCCGGCTCGACCGCCAGCACGTTACAGCCGTCATCCCACTGTTCCCGCTGCGCTGAGCGGACGTCCTGGACGGCGGTCAGCACGGTGATCGAGGGCAGCTCTAGCGCGGCGGCGATGGCGGTGTGCATGTCTACCGGCGGGTGGTCGGTGACCTTGAGCTCACTGGCGCTCGCGCCGGGCTCGACGGTGTACGACGGCAGCATCCCCATCCCTGAGTACTTGGTGAACACCCCGTAGTCCGCCATCGTCAGCAGCGTGTCCAGGTGCATGAACGCACGCGTCTTGGGCATGTCGATCGCCACCAGGCAGCGGGCTGCCCCCGCAGCGAACAGCCGGTGCGCGAGCACCTCGACCGCCTGCGGGGTGGTCCGCTCGCTCATCCCGACGAGCACCGCTCCGTTGCCGAGCACGAGGATGTCGCCGCCCTCGATCGTGGCCGGCGCGGCGTCGGCGCCGTGGTACCAGACCTCGAATCCTGCCCCGGCGAACATCGGGTGCCAGCGGTAGATCGCCTCGCCGGTGACGGTCTCCCGGATCCGGGCCGGCTTGCGCATCGCGTTGATGGACACACCGCCATAGATCCAGCACGAGTTGTCGCGCTGGTACAGGAGGTTCGGTAGCGGCGCGAGCACGAAGCCATCGGGGTCGAGTGAATGGAAGGCGATGCTCTTCGGCTCCGGCCCGAGCTCGGCGATCTCACGCTTCGTGATCCCGCCGGCCAGGTACGCGGCCAGGGATGCCGGGTCGAGCCCGTCCATCGCGGCGCGGAGTGTGGCGGCGGCGAGCGGCCCGTGCCAGCGCGGGTCGAACACGCGGTCCAGGATGTAGTCGCGCGCGTCCGGGATCTCCACGGTCCGGGTGAGCAGCTCGCCGTAGTAGTGGACCACGACGCCGCGAGACCGCAGGGCGCCGGCGAAGGCGTCGTGCTCGGCCTGCGCACGCGTCACCCAGAGCACGTCGTCGAAGAGCAGGTCGGCGGCGTTGTCGGGGGTCAGGCGCTTGAGTTCCAGGTCAGGACGGTGCAGTACGACCTGCCGCAGGCGGCCGACCTCGGAATCCACGTGGAACATGGCACTCCCGTTCTGGATGGGTCTTGCTCGTCAGTTATCTCATGACCGGACCCAGGGCAAACGTGGCCTAGGCTGCGGACGTGGATCTGGATCTTTCGCGCGGCGCCGCCGCGCTGACCGCGGCGCTGGTCGACGTTCCCTCGGTCAGCGGCGACGAGCAGGCGCTGGCCGACGCGGTCGCGGGCGCGCTGGCCGGCCTGCCCCACTTGACGATACGGCGGGACGGGAACGCCGTCGTTGCGCGGACCGACCTCGGCCGGCCGCAGCGGGTGATCCTGGCAGGCCACCTGGACACGGTGCCGATCGCGGGCAACGTCCCTTCGCGCACCGAGGACGGCCTCCTGTACGGGTGCGGCAGCTGTGACATGAAGTCCGGTGTGGCGGTCCAGCTCCGGCTGGCGTGGCAGCTGGCTGAGCCTTCCCGGGACGTGACCTATGTCTTCTACGACTGCGAAGAAGTCGAGGCCGAACGTAACGGGCTGCTGCGGCTCAGCCGCAATGCGCCGGGGTTGCTCGGGGGCGATCTGGCTGTCCTCCTGGAGCCGACCGGCGGCCTCATCGAAGGCGGCTGCCAGGGGACCATGCGCGCCGAGATCACCGCATACGGGGAGCGCGCGCACAGCGCGCGTTCCTGGCGCGGGCGCAACGCCATCCACGGCGCGGGCGCCATCATCGACGTGCTGCGCTCCTATCGTCCGCGCGAGCCCGAGGTGGACGGGCTCGTCTACCACGAAGGGCTGAACGCGGTCGGGATCGCCGGCGGGGTCGCGGGCAATGTGATCCCGGACGAATGCGTGGTCACCGTGAACTACCGGTTCGCCCCGGACCGCACCATCGAGCAGGCGGCCGAGCATGTACGCGCGGTGTTCGCCGGGTTCGACGTGGAGATCACCGACGCGGCGCCCGCGGCCCGGCCCGGGCTGACCGACCAGGCCGCGGCGGCGTTGCTGGCGGCGGTCGGCGGAACCCCGCGCGCCAAGATGGGCTGGACGGACGTGGCCAGGTTCGCCCTGCTCGGCCTGCCCGCGGTCAACTATGGCCCGGGTGATCCAGAGCTGGCCCACAGCGTCGGCGAGCATGTTCCGCTCGCGCAGATCGCCGAGTGTGAGGCAAAGCTGCTCGCCTGGCTGAGCTGATCCGTGATCACGGACGATCTCCGGCTCTGTTCACACAGGATCGTCCGCGATCATCGGATGCGCTTCGGCTGGCTGCCTACCTGGCCGGCCCCGCGGTCAGCATGAGGGAACTGGTGTGGCGCTGGCCGCTCGTGTCCATCCAGGTGACCGAGATGCGGTCCCCGGGGTGGAACTGGCCCTGCAGGATGTTGGTCAGGGAGGCCGGCGCGCCCACGGCCTGGCTGTTGATGGCCAGGATCACGTCGCCTCCCGTCATGCCCACTCCGTCGGCCGGCGCGTTGCAGAACGCACCCGCGATCAGCGTGCCGGTGCTGGCCGGGGCGATGCGCCGGGGAACCGGGCTGCCTGTGCCGGTCGTCAGACACCGATCGTTGCTGTTGATCCCGCCGTTGAAGCCGCCGCCGAGCTGGTCCTGCGCCGCCTGGTTGAGCTGCTGCAGCTGCTGCCGCGGCGCGGTAGCCGAGCTGACGGCGTCCGACGAGGTGCTCGCGACCGCGATGCCCATGAAGGGGGGCTGGCCGATGTGGATCTTGGCGCTGCCGTGCCCTTTGGCCATCTGGCTGGCGATCGCCAGCGCGTCGTTGATCGGGATCGCGAAGCCCTGGCGCGTGCCGGGCCCGCCGAACGACTGGGTGTTCGCCGCCGTGTTCATCCCGATCACGTAGCCGGCGGCGTTCGACAGTGGGCCGCCCGAGTCGCCTTCCGCGATCAGCGCGTTGGTCTGGAGCATGTTGTGGAGCGTTTCGCTGCTCCTGCTGCCGGAATCGCCCGCGGTGATCGTCCGGTGCAGCGCGGTGATCGTCCCGCTGGTCACGGTCGGCTGGCCGCCCCTGCCGCCCGCGTTGCCCACCGCCACCACCTGTGTTCCCACCCTGACCTTGTCCGAGTCGCCGACCTTGACCGTCTTCAGTCCCGACACACCGGTGAGCCTGAGCAGGGCGACGTCGTCCGTGGCGTCGGTGCCGACGACCTTGGCGGTGTACTTGCGGCCGGAGCTGACGACGGTCGCCGTCAGCCCGGTCGAGCCGGACACCACGTGGTTGTTGGTTAGCACCAGACCGGATGAGGTCAACAGCATCCCGGTGCCCTCGAAAACCTGGCCTGTGTAACGCAGGCTGGCCGTGATGTCGACCACCCCCGGCGTCACCTTGGCGGCCACTGCCTGCGGGTCGATGCCGGAAGTGTTGGTGTTGCCGTTGCCCTGGTTGCTGGACGGTGACGGGATGTCCTGCGGCGAGAAGCCGCTGCTGCTACTGCTGCCGGAGGGCTCCGACCTCGCCTGAAGAGCGAGCACCGTGCCGGCGCCGAGCGCCGCCGCGAGCACCGCCACCAGCGCGTAGACGAGCGGGTGGGTGCCGCGCCGTGGCGGCCGCGGGCCGGATGGCCGGCCGTA
>DAITAE010000038.1:11289-15450 GCA_036824445.1 Streptosporangiaceae bacterium
GGGTGGGTGCCGCGCCGTGGCGGCCGCGGGCCGGATGGCCGGCCGTACCCGCCGCCCCGCTGTTCGTATCCGCCGCTGGGCGGGCCGTAACCGCCGGTCGGCTGGCCGTGGCCGCCGCCCGGCTGGCTGTGGCCGCTGGCTGGGGGTGGCTCCCAGGCCGGCTGGCCGGCCGTGAGGGGTGGCTCCCAGGAGCCCTGCCCACCGGCCGACATCGTCCACGTCCCGAGTTCGGTGGTTGGCACGTCGGGGGGCCCGGGCCGGGCGGAGGGTGGGGGGGTGGTCTCCGGTGAGGGCTCCCGGGAGGCGCCGGGCGAGGTCTCGTCGCCGCCCGCGGGCTCAGCCCTCTCGTGACCTTCCTGCATCTCCATCACCTCTGCCCGGAACCGGTCTTGGTCCCGTCTCAGGTTGTTGAGCTGCCCGGGCCCGCGGCCCGCACACGTGGATGTCGTCCTCAGTAAGCAGCATCTGCCTGTATGGAAGCTGAACGCTTTCTTAGGATTCGGGTCGGTGTTGCCTTGATACGACGTTACGCGAATCCGGACTCCCGCCTGCCACCGCCCGACGGGCTAGCGGGCCGGCCTGCCGTCATGCGCTGATCGAGGCCGTGGTCAGCCAGGGTTCCCACGGCCAGCCCACGGGCCGAACACTCGTCCAGGACCCAGGGCAGCGCGCCGAGCGCGGCCGAGGCGGCCCCCGCCGGCGAGGTGCAATCGGAGTCGTGGAGCAAGATGGTGGCGCCGCCGGTCAGGTCCGCTGAAACCGCGGCGAACACCGAATCCGCGGTGGCACCGGGCGCCCATTCCTTTCCCCAGCTGCTCCAGAGAACCGGCGTCAGCCCCAGCCTCCGTGCCGCCATGACGGCACCCGAACTGAGGACGCCGTACGGGGGACGGAAGAACCGGGGCCGCTGGCCGGTCGCGCCCCACACGTGATCGCAGGCGCGGGCCAGGTCGCCGGACACGTCCCACGGACTGCGCAGGACCGTGTACCGGTGGTCCCAGCCATGGACGGCGATCTCGTGGCCGGCCGCGGCGATCTCGGCCGCCAGTTGCGGCGCCTCGGCCACCATGGAGCCGAGCAGGAAGAACGTGGCGCGGGTGTGCCGCGCCGCGAGCAGGTCGAGGAAGTCGGGGGTGCTGGCGGGGTCCGGGCCGTCGTCGAAGGTGAGCGCCACATGGTCCGGCCTGCCCAGTCCGGCCAGCCGTGGGAACAGCCGCCGGCGGACGGGGGCGACGGCGGTGAGGCCGGGTGCGGCGTGTGCGATGGCCAGCCCCGCCGCTCCGAGCCCGGCGAGCGCAGCCGCCCGCGCGATTATCGGGCGGCCGCTCCCGCTGTTCCCCATGTGGCCCCTTGTACGGGTAGTTACCCGCTATTGTCCGTCACCATTGAGCCCGGAGCAGTTTCCGGAGTCACACAATGTCACGTGAGTGGCGACACGCGCCACACCGACTCTGTCTTGCCCCCCGCATTACCCGAATCATGGCAAAGTTGGGATGCCGCGTGCGCAGGTCCGGTTATTGCTGGTGGCGCGGCAAAGGTCTTGTCGAAGGAGATCCATTGGGAGTGCCAGCAGCGCGCGTCGTGTTCCCGGCCAGCGATCGGGCGGAGATTGCCGCGGCGGTCACCGAGATACTCGCGAATGGCGCTCTCACGCTGGGGCCTTACACGCGCCGGTTCGAGACGGCGTTCGCGGCAGCCCACACCGCGCACGAGGCGGCACCCGGCCCGCCGGCCCCGGCCCCGGACGCACCGCATGCCGTGGCCGTCTCTAGCGGCACCGCCGCGCTCACCATCGCTCTGCGCGCCGCCGGGGTGGATGGACGCGAGGTGATCGTGCCCGCGAACACGTTCTACGCGACCGCCGCCGCAGTTCTGCAGGCGGGCGGCAGACCGGTCTTCGCCGACGTGGACGCCGCCACGTTCGCGCTCAGCCCCGCCACCACCGCGGCGGCACTGACCCCCCTCACGGCTGCCGTCGTGGTCGTCCACATCGGCGGTCTGATCACGCCCCAGATCGATGAGTTGCGGGCGCTCTGCGACGAGCGGGGCATCGCTTTGCTGGAGGACGCCGCGCACGCCCATGGGTCTGCCTTCGACGGCCGTTTCGCGGGCTCGTTCGGGGTGGCCGCGGCGTTCTCGTTCTACCCCACCAAGGTCGTCACGAGTGGGGAGGGCGGGATGGTGCTCACCTCGTCGGAGGAGCTCGCCCAGGAGGCGCGGATCTACCGCGACCAGGGCAAGGGCGCCTTCAGTGCCAATCATCACGTGCGGCTCGGCTCGGCCTGGCGGATGAGCGAGCTGCATGCGGCCACCGGACTGGTGCACCTGCGCCGGATGGACGAGTACATCGCCCGGCGCCGGGACGTGGCGGCGCGCTACGACAAGGCGCTGGCCGGGCTGGACGGACTGCAGCCGCTGGCTGAGCCGCCGGGATGCCGGAGCAACGTCTACAAGTACATCGTGCTCCTGCCGCCCGGCCTGGACCGGGCGTGGTTCAAGTCGGAACTGGCCCAGCGTTACGTATCTGTGTCTGGTGAGGTCTATGATCTTCCGCTGCACCGGCAGCCGGTGCTGGCGGACTACGCCGGCCCACCGCTTCCGGTGGCGGAGGAGCTGGCGGCCAGGCACATCTGCCTGCCGGTGCATTCGGACATGACCGACAACGAGGTGGATGAGGTGCTGACTGCCGTAGCCGCCGTCCACGACGCATTCACTGGGCGGTAGGCGGGCCTGCACTGCGACGCCTGGCGCTGCGAGCCGCGCGGGATCACGCTGACCGGGGAGTGGGAAGAGCATGCAGGTCGCGGTTGTCGGGGGCGGTGGTTTCATCGGCTCCCACGTGGTGGATCACCTGGTGATGGCGGGTCACCAGGTCCGGGTGGTCGATCCCGTCCCGCGCTGGCGCAACCCGGCCGCGCGGTACTACGAGCTGGATCTGTTCGATGACGGCGGGCTGGCGGACGCCCTGAGCGGCTGCGCCGCCGTCTTCCACCTGGCCGGCGCGTCCGACGTCAACGACGTGGCCGCGGACCCGGTGGGGGCGATCAGGCTCAACGTCGAGGGCACCGCGCGGGTGCTGGAGGCCGCACGCCGGCAGCGGTGCGACCGGGTGCTGTTCGCAAGCACCGTCTGGGTGTACGGCGCGACCGCGGGCGCCGGGGAACGTGCCGAGGACGCCCCGGTCGACCTGGCCCGGGCCGGGCACGTCTACGTTGCGACCAAGCTGGCCGCCGAACTGCTCGTGCACAGCTACCGGGAGATGTACGGACAGCACTTCACGATCCTGCGCTACGGCATCCCCTACGGGCCGCGGATGCGGGATGTGCTTGTCGTCGCCCGCTTCGTGCGCGCCGCGCTGGCGGGGACGCCGATCACCATCGCCGGCACGGGGGAGCAGCAGCGCAACTATGTCTTCGTGGGAGACATCGCGGACGCGCACGTCCGCGCGCTATCCCCGGCGGCGGCTGACCAGGTGCTGGCCCTGGAAGGGGGCACGCCGGTGTCGGTCCGCGAGATCGCCGACACCGTGAGGGAGCTCATCAGGCCGGTGCCGGTCGAGTACGTGCCCGCCCGCACGGCCGACTACCAGGGGGTGGGCGTCTCCAACCGCAGGGCCAAGGAGGTGCTTGACTGGTCGCCGGAGACCTCGTTCGTGGTTGGCGTCCGCCGCTACCTCGACTGGCTCACCACGGCAAGCGCCGAGGACACCGGAAGCACGGGGAGCAATCTATGAGACGGGCCTTGCTGCTGTCGGGCTCGCTCGGGGCCGGACACGAGGTCCACGCCCGGGCGGTCGCGTGCTCGCTCGCGGGGCGTGGCTGGTCCACTGAGGTCCTGGATGCGATGCGGCTGCTCGGCCCGCGCGGAGGCTCGGCCGGCGAGGCTGTGTTCCGCGGCATGCTCGCGGTGCCCGGCCTGTACGACGCGTTCCATTTCGCCGCGCTGCGCCCCGGAAGCCAGCTCGCGCTGCTCGCGGACGCGGCCGCCCGGCGGCAGCTCGTGCCGCGGCTGCGTCACTACCTCGACGCTCATCCGGCCGACCTCGCCATCTCGGTGTTCGCGACCGCCTCGTCCGCCGTCAGCGTGCTCGCCGACCGTTATCCGGGCATGAGCCACGTGGTCCTGTGCAGCGACGTCACGCCGCACCGGCTCTGGGTCCAC
>DAITAE010000489.1:0-3958 GCA_036824445.1 Streptosporangiaceae bacterium
TATCAACACCTTAAGTCGGCGGTTGTGTCATGCATAGCCGCCGGACCTAGGCAACTACGGGCTGCGAAGCCACGCGGGCGATCCGTAGCCAGAGTATGGTAGCTGGTATGGCATCGAAGAAGGTGACCATTACGCTGGACGAGGACCTGCTCGGCCGGATCCGCGCCCTGGTGGAGGCGGGCACGGCGCCCAGCGTGTCCGGGTTCGTGCAGCACGCCGTCGGTGTGGCCCTGGATGATGTCGCAGGATGGGGCGCGCTGCTCGCCGAGGCATTGCGGGAGACCGGTGGCGCGCTCTCCGGCGGCGAGCGCGCCTGGGCCGACGAGATGCTTGGCACCGAGAAACCCGGGGACGAGCCGGCCGCCTGATGGCGGGCATCACGCTCGACGCGGGCGGGCTGATCGCCCTGGACCGCGACGCTCGCCGCGTGGTGGTGCTTCTCGCCCGCGCCCGCGAGACGGGTGCCCGCGTCACCATCCCAGCAACCGCCCTCGCCCAGGCAATCCGCCGACCTGAGCAACAGGCACGGCTCGCACGGCTCGTTCGCCAGCCCACCACCGACGTCGTTGCCCTCGACCGGGTGGACGCGACGAATGTCGGCCGGCTCCTGGCGGCGAGCGCAACCTCAGATATCACCGACGCCCACGTCGTTATCTGCGCACGCCGCAGCGGCCAGCGCGTCGTCACGTCCGATCCCGGCGATCTCCGTACCCTCGACCCGGCCGTCCAACTGATCGCGCTCTGACGGCCAGCGGCTTGGCGCCGGCTCCCGGGCGGGTCACGTCACGATCGGGGAGTTGACCCGCAGGGCGAGGTGCTCTGGGTGCCATCACGCCGTCTCCGGTGGTGCCAGCCTCCCCCGCGAGTCGTCCCAGCACACTTGTGACGGGGCCGCCGCAGGTCATCTACTGTGAACAAGGTGCGGCCCGAGCGGGTAGCCGGGGGGTGGGTGAGCATGCGGATCACGCTGACCTGGCTGCGCCTGGAGTCGCGCCGCCGGTGGCGTTCGCTGGTGGTGCTGGCGCTGCTGGTCGCCCTGGCCACGGCGACGGTGCTCACGGCGGTGGCGGGAGCGCGGCGGGGCGAGAGCGCGTATGACCGGCTGTGGGCGCGTACGCTGCCGGCGACCGCGACCGTGCTGCCGAACCAGCCGGGCTTCGACTGGGCGCGGGTCCGTGCGCTGCCGGAGGTCAGTGCGCTGACCATGTTCCCGGTCGCCTTCGGGTTCGCGGTGGACTGCTGCCCGGGGGCGGGTGCCGGGTTCCCGCCCGCCGACACCGAGTTCGGCCGGACGATCGAGCGGCCGGTCATCCTGGCGGGGCGGCTGTTCAACCCCAGCCGCGCCGACGAGGTCGTGGTCACCCCCAAGTTCGTCGCGAGCTACGGCAGGGGGGTGGGCGACACGCTGACCCTGCACCTGGCCAGCCCGCGGCAGGTCGACGCGCAATACGACGGGTCCACCGGGCCGCCGCTCGGGCCTACCATCCGGGCCCGCATCGTCGGGGTGGGCCGCACGCCCTGGGGGATCGACGCGGACAGCCCGGGGCAATCCGGAGGCGTGCAGCCCTCGCCGGCGCTGTTCACCCACTACCGCGCCAACATCATGGGCACGAGCGGTAAGACGTACATCAACGCCCTGGTGCGGCTCAAGGGGGGCGCGGCCGCGATTCCCGCATTCCGCGCCGACCTGGCCAGGGTGACCAAGCGGTCCGACATCGACGTGTGGAACAACCGCGTCAACTTCGGCGAGCCCACCCGCAAGGTGACCGGGTACGAGGCCGCCTGCCTGCTGGCCTTTGCGCTGGCCGCGCTGGTCGCCGCCTTCTTCCTGGTCGGGCAGTCCGTGGCCCGGTACACCTCCGCCACGGTCGTGGATCTGCAGGTGCTGCAGGCGGTGGGCATGACCCGACGGCAGGCCATCGCGTCGGCCTCGGCCGCGCCCCTCCTGGCCGGGGTCGTGGGGGCGACGGCCGGCGTGGCCGGTGCGATCGTGGCCTCGCGGTGGATGCCGATCGGCCTGGCGGCAATCGTCGAGCCGCATCCAGGGGTGGACGTGGATTGGCTGGTGCTGGGCACCGGCTGGGTCATCGCCCCGCTGCTCGTGCTGGCCGGGTCGGCCGCAGTCGTAACGAGCGCTCTCACCGCCGGGCGACGGCGCCGGGCCCCCCGCAGGTCCGCCGCGGCGGCCGCCGCTGCGGGAGCAGGGCTGCCCGTGCCGGCCGTGATCGGCGCCCGTTTTGCCCTTGAGCCCGGACGCGGCCGTTCCGCCGTGCCGGTCCGGCCGGCCTTGGTCGGTGCGATCGCGGGCGTGCTTGGCGTGCTCGCCGCCTTCACTTTCTCCGCCGGGGTGTCCGACGCCACCGCCAACCCGGCGCGCTTCGGGCAGACCTGGCAGCTGGGCACGTTCCTCGGTCTCAACGGCCGGGACGCCGGGCCGGCCAGCCGGGTACTTCGTGCCGTCGCGGCCGACCGCGACGTGATCGGCGTCGAGGACGCGCGTATCGCGGGGGCGCAATCCGGGCAGGTCTCCATCGAGAGCTTCACCTATGCCCCGGTGGCCGGGAAGCGGCTGCCGATCGTCGTCGCCGACGGGCGCATGCCCACCCTGCCAGACGAGATAGCGCTGGCCCCGACGACCGCCCGTGACCTGCACGCCACCACGGGCTCCACGGTGCGCCTCGCCGGCGGCGCGACCCAGCGGGCGGTGCGGGTGACGGGCATCGCCTTCGTCCCCGCGGGCCCGCACAACGGCTACGCCGACGGCGCGTGGCTCACTCCCGCCGGGTACGACCGGATTTTCGCTGGCACCCACTACGCCTTCAAGTTCCACGTCGCCGCGGTGGCCTTGCGGCCCGGCGCGGACGTGCAAGCGGTCGCACGCAGGCTGAACGCCGCCGCGGGAGCCATCAAGGGCGGCGGGGCATTCACCTTCTCGCCCCCGGGTCCGGTGCCGGAAGTCCAGGTGATCAAGGACCTGGAGTTGCTCCCGCTGGCACTGAGCGCCTTCCTGGCCCTGCTGGCCATCGGGGCGGTCGGGCACGCCCTGTCCATCGCCGTCCACCGCCGGCGCCACGACCTGGCGGTGCTGCGGGCGCTCGGGATGAGCCGACTGCAGACACGGATGGTGGTCGCCACCCAGGCGAGCGTGCTCGCGGTGATCGGGCTGGTGTTCGGGGTGCCGCTCGGGGTCGCGCTCGGGCGCAGCATCTGGCGCGTGGTCGCCGGGTTCACGCCGCTCGCCTATCACCCGCCGCTTGCCGTGTGGGCGCTGCTGCTGATCGGCCCCGTCGCCCTGCTGGCCGCGAACGCGCTCGCCGCCTGGCCAGAACATCATGCGGCGCGGCTACGCACCGGGCAGGTTCTTCGCACCGAGTGACGCCGAGCCGCGACACGGCGGCGCTCGGCACGGTGGAACACGGCCCACAGGGCGGCGAGGACGGCGGCGAAGGCCGGCAGCCAGGCGATCCGCTCCGCGACCCACAGCGCGCCCGATGGCACCGTATGCAGGCCGGGCAGCCGGCCGATGAGCAAGCCGGCCATGGTGACGGCGAGGAACGCGGTCTGGTGCCAGAGGAACAGTGTCATCGCCGACAGGTTGACCATCGCGACCGCCGCCCACGCCAGCGGGCGGCGCATCCACCGGGCTAGCCGCTCCCGCGCCAGCAGCGCCAGGCCCACCTGGGCGATGCCGAAGGTGACGGCCGCGAGGGTGGGCGGGTTCAGGTTCGAGATGGCCGCGCCGTTGACCCCGACCATGCTCGCCGGGTATCCCGCAAAGGCGACGAGCGCCGCCGTGGCGGTGGCGCCGCCGGTAAGCATGAGCGCGGGCGTCAGCCGGCCACGGAACGCACCACCCGCCCACGCGATGCCCAGCAGGTACGGGACCATCCAGCCGGCGGCAACGTTGACCCAGCCGGCCCAGGCCGACCCGCCCAGGCCGAAACGCACCAGGTCAGCG
>DAITAE010000490.1:0-3953 GCA_036824445.1 Streptosporangiaceae bacterium
TTCGCGGCGCTGCACCAGCTCTGCGGGCCGATGCTGGGCTGCCTGCCCGCGCTGCCGGAGCCCCAGCAGCGCGCGTTGCGGGTGACGTTCGGGTTGGCGGCGGGGACTGCTCCGGACCGGTTCATGGTGGGTCTGGCGGTTCTGAGCCTGCTGACCGAGAATGCCGCCGCGCGGCCGCTGGTCTGTCTGGTCGACGATGCCCAGTGGCTGGATGAAGCCTCATCCCAGGTGCTCGGGTTCGTCGCACGGCGGCTGCTGGCTGAACCTGTTGTCCTGTTGTTCGCGGTCCGGGAGGCAGCCGACGAGCAGATATTTCCTGGCCTGCCGGCGCTGACGGTCGAAGGGCTCACCGAGGAGGACGCGCGGGCGTTGCTGATGGCCGCGGTCCCAGGTCATCTGGACGAGCGGGTTCGCGACCGGATCGTCGCCGAGACCCGGGGGAACCCGCTGGGGCTGCTGGAGCTGGCAAGAGGGATGAGCGAAGCCGAGCTGGCCGGTGGCTTCGCCGACCCGCCCAAGGCGAGCCTGTCTGGTCATCTCCAGAGCCAACTCCAGGACCACTACCTGCGCCAGGTGCGGGCACTGCCTGAGCCGACCCGGCAGCTGATGCTGCTGGCGGCGGCCGACCCCACCGGGGACGCCACGCTGCTGTGGCGTGCTGCACAGACACTGGGGCTGGGACGTGATGCGGCGGCCGCGGCCGATGCGGAACAGCTGCTGAAGATCGGCTCTCAAGTACGGTTCCGGCACCCCCTGGTGCGGTCGGCTGCCTACACGGCAGGGTCCCCGGAGGATCGCCGCGCCGCCCACCTGAAGCTCGCTGCGGCGATGGACGTCCAGGAGGATCCGGAGCGTCGGGTGTGGCACCTGGCTGCTGGGGCCACCGGCCCGGACGAAGACGTTGCGACCGCGCTCGAGCAGGCGGCGGTCAAGACCCAGGCTCGCGCCGGGCTAGCGGCCGCTGCGGCCTTCCTCCAACGGTCAGTGACCCTGACCGCCGAACCGGGACGGCGCGCCGACCGAGCCCTGGCAGCCGCCCTCGCCAACCTGCACGCCGGCGCGTTCGACACCGCGCTAGGCCTGCTGGCCCAAGCCGAGGCCGACTCGGTTGACGATCTCCAGCGTGCCCGCGCGGAGCAACTCCGAGGACAGATCGAGTGGGCATCCGTCGCCGGGCGCGAGGCGCCGATCCTGCTGCTGCAGGCGGCCAAGAAACTCGAATCACTCCATATCGGGCTCGCCCGGGAGACCTACCTTTACGCCTGGGTGGCATCCTCCCTCGCTGGTCCTCTGGCCGGACCCGGCGGCCTCCTTCGAGAGGTTTCCCGAGCGGCACGCGCGGCCCCACAGCCAGCAGATGCTCCGCGGCCTTGCGACCTCCTCCTCGACGGTCTGACCACGATGGTCATCGACGGGCATGCGACCGCAGAGCCGACCCTGCGACGAGCGCTAGACGCATTCCTCGGTGATCAGGTGTCCGGGGAAGAGTGGCTGCAATGGGGGATTCTCGCCCAGATGGCGGCCATGGCCGTGTGGGACTTCGACGGCTGGGCCGCGTTGAGCACCCGGCATGTCGAGCTCGCCCGCGCATCGGGCGCCCTCGCCCCGCTGTCCATTGCTTTGAACGGACGCGGCCAGGTGGCCACGCACTGCGGCGACCTCGAGACGGCGACGTCGCTGGCCGCGGAAAAGGACGTCGTCAACGAGGTGACCGGGATCCGCCTGGCTACGACCTGTGATCTGTTGCTCGCCGGGTACCGGGGTCGGCCCACGGAAGCGACGCCGCTCTTCTCGGCGACCACTGAGGACTCGATCGCTCGCGGGGAGGGGTGCGCTATCCAGCTCACCGACTGGGCCGCAGCGGTCCTCCACAATGGTCTTGGGCGCTATGCAGAGGCGCTGGCTGCGGCAGAACCGGCAACCGAGGAAACCCACCAGCCCTTGAGCACACAGCTCATTCTGCCCGAACTGATCGAGGCCGCCGTGAGAACCGGACGGACAGAAGTCGCCCAGGAAGCGCTGGAGCGGCTGTCGGCGATGACGACCATTGAGGGTTCCGACTGGGCGAAGGGCCTCGAGGCGCGCTCCCGAGCGCTGCTCAGCGACGGCCAGAATGCGGAGCGCTGCTACACCGAGGCGATCGAGCGATTCGGCCGCACACCGCTGCGGCCCGAGCTTGCCCGGGCCCACCTGCTCTACGGCGAGTGGCTCCGTCGCGAGCACCGGCGGCTCGACGCGCGCCGCCAGCTGCGCGCCGCCTACGACCTGTTCGTCGTGATCGGCGCCGACGCCTTCGCTGAGCGCGCACGCAGGGAGCTGCTCGCCACCGGCGAGAAGGTCCGCAAACGCGAGGTCGGCACCCACAGCGAGCTCACCCCGCAGGAGGAGCACATCATCCGGCTAGCCCGAGCCGGACGCACCAACCCCGAGATCGGCGCGGAACTGTTCATCAGCGCCCGCACCGTTGAATGGCACCTCCGCAAGGTGTTCACCAAACTGGGCATCACCTCCCGCAGGGACCTCTACGACGCCTTCCCCCCACGAGATCAGCACACACCATCCGGCTAAACGTCGTCGCAGAGGCCGGGGCATGCCCCCTGATGCCCCGAACTTCTATCAACACTCGCGGGTCGCGGGTTCGGATCCCTGGTCGTGCGTTCGCCCAGCGTGGCAGGGTCCTGGGGCAGAATGGCCGGATGGATCTCGGGTTGCGCGGCAGGGTTTACCTCGTGACCGGCGGCAGCCGCGGTCTTGGGTTCGCTGCGGCCCAGGCACTGACCGGAGAAGGGGCCCGGGTCGTGCTCAGCGCTCCGCATGAGGCTACGGCCGCTGCGGCCGCGGCCCGCCTCGCGCACAACGGCGCCGCGGCCGATTCCGTCACCTGGGTTGTGGCGGATAATGCCGATCCCGCCACGCCAGGCCTGCTGATGGCGGCCGCCAGGGACCGTTTTGGCCGCTTGGACGGTGCGCTGATCAGCGTGGGCGGATCGCCGCCGGGGACCGTCGCGGCCACCGCAGATGATGCGTGGCGGTCGGCGTTCGAAGGCGTCTTCCTCGGCGCCGTCCGGCTGGCCCGGGCTCTCGCCGCAGATCTGGGTGGCCACGCCGCGCCCGGCTCGCTTGCCGGGACGGGAGGCTCGGTCGTGTTTGTGCTGGCCTCCTCGGTGCGCGTGCCGCTGGCGGAGCTCGCCATCTCCAATGGGCTCTTCCCAGGCCTGGCCGGGGTGGTGAAGACGCTCGCCGACGAACTCGGCCCGGCCGGGATCCGGATGAACGGGATCCTGCCCGTCCGGATTGCTACCGACCGGGTCCGTGAGCTCGATGCCCTCAGCGGCGATCCCGATGAGGTGCGTGCGCGCCTGTCGGAACGTATCCCGCTGCGCAGGTACGGCGAGCCCGAGGAGTTCGGCCGGGCTGCCGCGTTCCTGCTCTCCCCCGCCGCGTCCTACATCACCGGCGCGATGATCCCGGTGGATGGCGGTGCCATCCCCTCGATCTGAGCCCGCAGTCGCTGGGCCTCATCCGCCTACCACTGCTCAGCGGTTTTCGGCGTCGCGGACGCGTTGCACCATCATCTCCAGCAGCGCCCAGGCGGTCTCGGGGTGCTGCATCGCGAACGGGCGGAAGATCCACGACACGAACAGCAGGCAGCGCAGGTCGGTCTCGGCGGTGATCTTCGCCGACCGGTGCGCGTGGTCGATCAGCGCCATCTCGCCGAAGTAGTCGCCGGGGCCCAGGGTGCGCGCGGGCCGGCCGTGCACGCTGACCGCGGCGGTGCCGGTGACGATGACGCCGAAGCTGGTGCCGGCGCGGTCCTCGTCGGTGATGACCGTGCCGGGCGGGAACGTCCGGTCGTGGGCCTCGCTGGCGAGCTCGGCGAGCTGTTTTTTCGACAGCATGGAAAACAGCGGGACCTGCGCCAGGACCTCTGCGGGCGTTGTCATGGCCCGACG
>DAITAE010000491.1:0-3937 GCA_036824445.1 Streptosporangiaceae bacterium
TCGGGATCGGGCTGGCGTTCGCGGCGCTCGGCAACCTGATCGTCCAGGCCGTCCCCGCCCACCAGACGGGCGTCGCCAGCGGGATGAACACGGTGCTCCGCACGCTGGGCGGGGCACTGGGGGGCCAGCTCGCGGCGACGTTCGTCGCCGCGAGCACGGTGGCCGGCCTGCCGACCCTGACGGGGTTCACCACCACGTTCGCGATGTCAGCCGGGTTCCTGGCCTGCTGCGTCGTCGCGGGGCTGCTCATTCCCGCCCGTGCGCTGGCCGTTGCCCCCCTGCAGCCCGCCGCCACCTCGGAGCGGGGTTAGGGCGTGTCTCGCAGATCTCCAGCCTGCATGGATCCACGAGACACGCCCTAGCGTCAGACGGCGTGCAGCACCTCTCCGCCGTACACGAGCGGGTCCTCGGGCTGAAACGCGTCGGCGAGACGGTTGAACTCCTGGAACCCGGGGTCGGCGTCGTGCTCGCTGTGCTGGGCGTGGGTCGGGACCTCGACGACGATGACGTACTTGGCCACGTCCTCCCGCTGGTCGGTGCCGAACGCCGTACGGGAGATCCGGGCGCTGATAAACGCGCCCCGTTCCTTGTATTCGCGCCAGCGCGGCAGCTCCCGTTCGGCGAAAAGGCGCTCGTACTCCGCGGCCTGCTCGGCACGGATGTGGATGACGATGACATCCAGTTCGCTCATGGCTGCGGCTCCTTCGTTGCTTTTGCCGGCGAGCTCTGCGCGGTCAATCCATTCTGAACACGGGGTGCAGCGCACAGTTACCCCGGGCCGCCCCTGCCTGTGCCGCCGGTTACCCGGCGCAACGATCCCCCTACTGTCCGCGCGATTCCGCCGGTTTTCATGGGCCGACTGGCAAATGTGCTCATAGGGAGCGGTCGGTAAGGGGTGTGGCGGTTAATAGGGCATCTCGTTTGGTCTGTACCGTGCAGATAAGCCCATCGCAGTCATGGAGGTGGAGATGGCAACGAGGATAAGCGTCGCGCTAGAAGACGATCTTGACGGGGGGCCGGCGGACGAGACGGTGCGGTTCGGGCTGGGCAACTCGGAGTACGAGATCGATCTAAATAAGAAGAACGCCAGGACGTTCCGGAGGCAGCTCGCGCCCTTCATCGAACATGCGCGCAAGGCAGGAAGGGGACAGCGGCGCCGGTCGGTGCGCACCGCATCGAGCCGTCAGCGCAGCAGCGACATCCGGGCGTGGGCGAAAGACAAGGGCATTCCGGTCAGTGACCGCGGGCGCATCCCGGCGAGCGTTGTTGAGCAGTACGACGCCGCTACCCGGGGACGCTGAGCGAGCTCAGATCGCGGGGACGTTTACGAGGGCGCAGTCCTTTACGGGCTACTTCTTCTTGGATCAACACGCCGGAGATTACCCGCCGGGCTTGGACCGGCACGGGGCAGTACATTTGAGGCCCAGGTCGCGCAGGCCATCGCAATAGCCCTGCTATCCGGGGTGTGGCAACGGGGGCAGTCGCTGGTATGGGATACGACGTCGTGGTGGTGGGCGGCGGGTCGGCCGGCTGCGTGGTGGCCGCCCGCATCAGTGCGGACGAGCGCCGCGACGTGCTGCTGGTCGAGGCGGGGCCGGACTATCCGCGGGTAGCGGATCTGCCGCCCGACATCGCGGATGAATCCATGCCGGCCATGAGCCACGACTGGGGCCTGGTGTCGGACCCGGACGAGTCCAGGCACTCGATCCCGCTGCCCCGGGGCCGCCTGGTCGGCGGCTGTTCGGCGACCAACGCCTGTTTCGCGCTGCGGGGATGGCCGACCGACTACGACGGCTGGGCGGCCATGGGCAACCCTGGCTGGTCATTCGCCGAGCTGCTGCCGGTCATGGTCGCCGTCGAGTCCGACGCCGATTTCGGCGGGGACTGGCACGGCAGCGACGGGCCGGTCCCGATTCGCCGGCCCCCGCCCGGCGCATGGTCGCCCCTGCAGCGGGCCTTCGCCGACGCCGCCGCCACCGTCGGCCACGCGGTCGTCGGCGACCACAACCGGCCCGGCGCCGTGGGGATCGGCCCGGGACCCCGCAACGTGCGCGACGGCCTGCGCATGAGCAGCGCGCTGACGCACCTCGCGGCGGCGCGCGGCCGGCCTAACCTGACCATCCGGCCCGGCACCGTTGTCGACCGGGTGGAGCTGCGCGGGACCACGGCGCGGGGGATCCGGACCGCCGACGGGGAGATCGTTGAAAGCGACGTGGTTGTGCTCGCCGCCGGCTCCTACGCAAGCCCCGTCATCTTGATGCGCTCGGGCATCGGGCCCGCCGCCGGGCTGCGCGGGCTTGGCATCCGGGTGACCGCCGACCTCGCCGGGGTCGGGGGCAACCTCATCGACCACCCGCTGGCCGCCGTCGACCTGCCCACCTCCTCCGGCTATGCCGGGCCCCGCTTCCAGATGATGCTCACGATGCGCTCACGTCATGCCCGGCCGGATGGGCCGCCCGATCTGCACCTGTTCGCCGCCGGCCCGTTCGATGACGACGCCAGCCCGTCCGGCGGCGTGTTCGGCATCGTCACAGGGCTGTTGTCGGTGCGCTCGCGGGGGTCGGTGCGGCTGCGCTCGGCCGACCCGGGCGATCCGCCGCACATCGACGTCGCCCATCTGCGCCATCGCGAGGACATGGCGCGGATGCTGGAGGCCACGCTGGAGGCGCGCCGGCTGAGCCGTACCCCGCCGCTCGCCGGGTTCGTCACCGGAGCCGAGCTCGCTCCCGGTCCCGCGATCGGCGACGGCGACACGGCCGCACTGGCCCATTCGATCCGGGGACGGGCCGGCACCTACCACCACCCGGTGGGAACATGCGCGATGGGGCCCAGCCCAGACGACGGCGCGGTGGTCGACGCCCACGGGAGGGTCCACGGGACCGACGGGCTCTGGGTGGCGGACGCCTCGGTGATGCCAACCATCCCCGCCGCGAACACCAACCTTTCAACGATCATGGTTGCCGAGCGCGTGGCGCAATGGCTACCGGAGGCGTGACCTCGCTCGATCGCCAGTCGCCGGGCAGGGTCAGGCGGAGCCGGCCGCGGCGGTCCGGCCGGTCGTTCCCGCCCATCGGTCACATTCCCCCGTCGCGCCGGGTCAGTGCATTGACCGGCGCCACGCGGCCAGGTGACACGAGCACGGCTGCTCCTTCGGCATCTCAGTTCGGCACAGGGCGTTGAAGACCCATGAAGGGAGACGGGCCATGCCATCACCGAGCAAGATCGCAGTCGCGGGAGCGACGGGACGGGTCGGCCATCACGTCGCCGACGTGCTCATCGCGCGTGGATATGACGTCGTGCCGATGTCGCGCTCACACGGAGTGGACGTGATCACCGGGGAAGGCCTCGCCGCGGCCTTGGCCGGCGTCGAGTGCGTCATCGACACGGCTACCGGGCCCTCGCCGGAGCAGCAGGCGGCCACCGCGTTTTTCATTACCGCCGCCCGGAACCTGCAGCAGGCCGGCGTGCAGGCCGGCGTGCAGCGGATGGTCGTGGTGTCCATCATCGGCACCGACCGCTTCACCGCCGGCTATGGCGCGGCGAAGATCGCACACGAGCGGGCCATGCAGGCGGGCCCGGTCCCGGCGCGGGTGCTGCGTGCCGCGCAGTTCCACGAGTTCGTCGCGCAGCTCGTGGACTGGGGGACCCGCGGCGAGGTGAGCTGCGTGCCGCAGATGCGCACCCAGCTCGTCGCGGCCAGGACCGTCGCCGAGGTACTCGCCGACCTGGCCACCGAGCCCTTGCCGGCCGGGGAACCGGTTACCGAGGTCGCCGGCCCGCGGGAGGAGAGCCTCGTCGAGATGGCGATGCTGCTCGCCGCCCGGCGCGGCCACCCAGCGAAGATCGAGGGCGTGAGCGACCCGGCCGATCCCGACCGTGAGCTGAACGTGAACGGCACTACGCTGCCGGGCCCCGGCGCCATCCTGGCCGGCCCCAC
>DAITAE010000492.1:0-3936 GCA_036824445.1 Streptosporangiaceae bacterium
GGGCACACTCGATGCCCGTTCGCGGCCTCCGGTCGGGTGGCCGGGCGAACCGGCTCTACCGCCATCGTGACAGACCCGGGGCACCTCGGCGAACCCCTTGGTTCACACCCGCCCGGGTGCGCACAAGCGGCATCACGCGGCGTACGCTGCGTTGCCACGCGGGATCGAGGAAAGGCGGGACGGTGGCCCGGATCATCGTTGAGGTCATGCTCAAGCCGGAGATTCACGACCCCCAGGGGGAAGCGATCTTGCGGGCCTGCCAGCGGCTCGGATTTGGCGACGTGCTCGGTGTCCGCCAGGGGAAGCGGTTCGAGCTGGAAGTGGCGGGAACGGCAGATGAGGGGCTCCTGGCCCGCGTGGGCGAACTGGCCGGTGAATTGCTCGCTAACCCCGTGATCGAGGAATTCACGTTTCGCGAGGCCTGATTCCACGGGCGTTCGTGTCACTGTGTGACCGTAGAGTTACCTGAGTTTGACGATTACTGTCCCGCTGACGGGGAACGCATCTTAAGTGACGAGCGTGAAACGGGGAGGGCAGTGAACTGAGGAGCGGATGCGAACTCGGATGAGATCTGCCGAGGAGCCGACCGTGAACGTGAAGTTCTGCCTAGTGTTCCCACGCGAGGCGCTCAGCGTGCCGGTCATGCGTCATGTGCTGGGCGATACGCTGCGGGACCTGGGGGCCGACGACGACGGCGTCGCCGATCTCCTGCTAGCGGTGACCGAGGCGTGTTCCAACGTGGTCAGGCATGGCGGCCCGGGGCAGCGGTATGAGGTGCTGGCCAGCGTGGGCCAGGGCGGCTGCGAGGTCCAGGTGGTGAACAGCGGCCGGGGGTCCGACGCCGGGAGATGGCCCGGGCTGCGGCAGCGCCGGGTCGCGCCCGCGGCGGCCCGGATACGCCGCCGGGTGTCACGGCCGCCGACGCTGCGCCGTTCTCATCGCCAGGACCAGGGGACGGCCTCGGACGAGGCGATCGCGGCGCTGCCGGAATCCGGGCGTGGCCTGGCGATCATGAAGGCCTGTGTGGACGACGTGACGATGAGCAGCGGCCCGGAAAACGGGACCGTCGTGTCGCTGCAGAAGCGCATCGCCTGGCGCAACGACGCACCGCTGGCCCACCTGGCCGACGACCAGCTCCGCTACGCCGGCTAGGCGTCCGGGGCGGATCTGTGCCGCGGGGATCCTGAAAGACACGCCCCGATGCCGGCCGGAACCCGCACGCCGACCCGGTAGCCTGCCTGAGTAGCCCGAACTGCCCACCGCCCGGTGCCGGTACCTGTCACTTGCCGGGGCGGCGACTGACGGACTGGGCAGCCCGGTGATGGTCGCCTGCCTGCGAGGATGCTCATGACAGCCCGCGTTGGGATCGTGACTTTCCCGGGTTCGCTGGACGACCGCGATGCGGCCCGGGCGGTCACCCGGGCCGGCGGTGAGGCGGTCCCGCTCTGGCACGCCGACCGGGGGCTCCGCGGCGTGGACGCGGTGGTCCTGCCCGGGGGTTTCTCCTACGGGGATTACCTGCGGTGCGGCGCGATCGCCCGGTTCGCTCCGGTCATGGCGGACCTGGTGCCGGCGGCCCGGGCGGGCCTTCCGGTGTTGGGGATCTGCAACGGCTTCCAGATCCTGTGCGAGGCCCACCTGCTGCCCGGGGCGCTCGTCCGCAACAGCGGGCTGCGCTTCATCGACCGGTGCTTGCGGATCCGGGTCGAGGACACCGGCACGCCATGGACCCGCGACTACGCCCCCGGCCAGGAGATCACGCTGGTCCTCAAGAGCGGGGAGGGCGCCTACCTCGCCGGTGAGGCTGCCCTGGCCGTCATGGAGGACCAGGGTCAGGTCGTGGTCAGGTACTGCGACGGCAGCCCGAACGGCTCCGCGCGCGACATTGCCGGGGTCAGGAACGCGGCGGGAAACGTGGTCGGGCTCATGCCCCACCCCGAGCACGCGATCGACCCGCTGACCGGCCCGGGCAGCGACGGGCTGGGTTTCTTCACCTCGGCGGTGCGCCAGCTGGTGGCCGGGTGAGCGCGGGCCCGGACGGCCCGGACACGGTGGCCCGGGCGGCCGCCACCAGCGACCGTCCCCAGCCCTACGCCGAACTGGGCCTGACCAGCGACGAGTACCAGCGGATCAGGCAGATGCTGGGCCGCCGGCCCTCCGACTGCGAGCTGGCCATCTACTCGGTCATGTGGAGCGAGCACTGCTCGTACAAGTCGTCCCGCCGGCACCTGCGCCAGTTCGCCGACAAGGCGCCGCCCAGCGACACGCTGCTGGCTGGCATCGGCCAGAACGCGGGCGTGGTCGACATAGGCCAGGGATACGCGGTCACCTTCAAGATCGAGTCCCACAACCACCCGTCCTACGTCGAGCCGTTCCAGGGGGCGGCCACCGGCGTGGGCGGGATCGTCCGCGACATCCTGGCCATGGGCGCCCGGCCGGTGGCGGTCATGGACGCGCTGCGGTTCGGTCCCGCCGACGCGCCCGACACCGCCCGCGTCCTGCCCGGCGTCGTCGGCGGCATCTCCTTCTACGGCAACTGCCTCGGCCTGCCCAACATCGGGGGCGAGCTGGCGTTCGATCCCTGCTATGCCGGGAATCCGCTGGTGAACGCCCTTTGCGTGGGGGTCATGCGGCACGAGGACCTCCAGCTCGCCGCCGCCAGCGGCGAGGGCAACAAGGTCATCCTCTTCGGCGCGCGCACCGGCCCGGACGGGATCGGCGGCGCCTCCGTGCTGGCGAGCGCCTCGTTCGGCGGCGGGGAGTCCGCGAAGCGGCCCAGCGTCCAGGTCGGCGACCCGTTCATGGAGAAATTGCTGGTGGAGTGCTGCCTGGAGCTGGGCGCGGCCGGGCTGGTGAAAGGCATCCAGGACCTGGGCGCGGCCGGCATCTCCTGCGCGACGGCCGAACTGGCGGCGGGCGGTGGCTCGGGGATGGCGATCCGGCTCGACGCCGTGCCGCTCCGCGACCCCTCGCTCGGCCCGGCCGAGATCCTCATGAGCGAGTCGCAGGAGCGGATGATGGCGATCGCTGCGCCCGGCGACGTGGAGCGCTTCCTGGCCATCTGCGCCCGCTGGGAGGTGCCGGCCACGGTGATCGGCGAGGTGACCGGCGCCGGCCGCCTGGAGCTGACCTGGCACGGCGAGCTGGTCGTGGACATCGCGCCGGAGACCGCCGCCCACCGGGGCCCGGTGTACGACCGTCCCGCCGCCCGCCCGGCCGGCCAGGACGCGCTGGCCGCGGACGACCCGGCCGCGCTGCCGCGGCCATCGTCGGGCGGTGAGCTGCGCGCGGCGCTGCTGTCCCTGCTCGGCTCGCCCGGCCTGGCCGACAAGACCTGGGTGACTCAGCAGTACGACCGGCATGTGCGGGGCGACACGGTGCTCGCGATGCCGGAGGACGCGGGCGTGCTCCGGGTCGACGAGTTGACCGGCCTCGGGGTGGCGCTCGCCACCGACGGCAACGGGCGGTACTGCCTGCTCGACCCGTACGCGGGCGCGCAGCTCGCCCTGGCCGAGGCGTACCGGAACGTGGCGGCCACCGGCGCCCGCCCGGTCGCCGTCACCAACTGCCTGAACTTCGGGTCGCCCGAGGATCCCGCCGTCATGTGGCAGTTCACCGAGTCGGTGCGGGGCCTCGCCGATGGCTGTGCCGCCCTGGGCACCCCGGTGACCGGCGGCAACGTGAGCTTCTACAACCAGACGGGGCAGGCCGCGATCCACCCCACCCCGGTGGTGGGGGTGCTCGGCGTGCTCGACGACGTGCGGCGCCGGGTGGCGATGGGGTTCGGCCAGCCGGGCGCGCAGGTGGTACTGCTCGGCGCGACCCGCGCTGAGTTCGGCGGGTCGGCGTGGGCGCAGGTGGCCCACGGCCATCTCGGCGGGCGGCCGCCCGCCGTCGTTTTGGATGCAGAACGGGCTGCCGCGTCGCTGCTCGCCG
>DAITAE010000039.1:0-1404 GCA_036824445.1 Streptosporangiaceae bacterium
GGGCGGCCGGGGAGCGTCCTGGCGTTGGGCCGCCTCGCTGGGCTGGCGGCGGGCCTCCTGAGGTTGAGCCCGGTGGGCTGCGCGCGCTTCCTCCGCGATGTCGTGGCTGAGCGCCGTCGCCCGCCCGTTCTCGGCGCTGCGATCGCGATCCTCGCCCTCGATGATGACCGAGCCTGAGCGCGGGAACTCGCTGCCCAGCTGCTCTACCGCGGCCCTGATCCCGTCAAGCTCCCCCGAGGCCACCATGCTCAAGACCACACCTTGATCCGGCACGTGAACCTGGACGCCATGCTCCTCAAGCATGAGCCGCAGCACCAAGGCATCCCAGAACGAGGAGCACTTAATCCCCCGAAAAGCCTCCATCACTCAACCCAATCATGGATCCCGGCTCCCGGGCGTCACAGAACGAGGCAAATTTGACCCATGAACCTGTCCGAAAACAGGACGCGGACCCGGTATCGGCACTTCCCGGGCAGCTGAGTCGGCCCGGCATGGTCGGGCCGGATAGCCCTCGTCAGTTCTCCGAGAGCCGCTGCGTCTCGTCCTGGATCTCGGCGGCGATCTTGGCGAGCGCTTCGGCGTGCTGGCGGCTGTGATGGGCGCAGAAGAACAGTTCGCCGGAACCGGGGAGCACGACACGCACGTATGCCTGGGCACCGCAGCGGTCGCACAGGTCCATGGCGCTTAGCGGCTGGCTGGGGGCCATAGCACCGGTCATGTCGCCTCCCTCATGTCGTGCCGCCGGCGCAATCCGGCGGGCGAGCCTCTTCGGTCGTCTTTCTCTTCTATGGCTACCCAACACCCGGACAGATCCTCACCTTCCCAAGCCGCGGCGACATACGCCGAGAGCGAACGATCATCTTCCCGGTGGCCGCCCGCGCCGCTGATCACGGGTATCTTGTGTGTGCATTGTCCCAGGTGAGGGGCAGGTCCGGCGTGGCTCCGCGTGCTGTCAGAGGGGGGCCGGTAGTCTGCCGTTCATGCCGGTGAGATCCCGGCCGCCACCGTCGAGGAGAAACCCGTGACCGCCGAACCCGCCGCCCCCATCGGGCCGTCGGTCCCTGCCGTGGCGCACGCCACCGACGCGTACATGGCGCGTCACCTATCGGTGCTGGAAGGCCTGGAGGCGGTCCGCAAGCGCCCCGGCATGTACATCGGCTCAACCGACAGCCGTGGCCTCATGCACTGCCTGTGGGAGATCTTCGACAACGCGGTGGATGAGGCGCTGGCTGGCCACGGCACGGTCATCGAGGTGGTCCTGCACCCCGACGGGTCGGCGGAAGTGCGGGACAACGGCCGCGGCATCCCCGTCGACGTGGAGCCGAAAACCAAGCTCACCGGCATCGAGCTGGTGATGACCCGGCTGCACGCCGGCGGCAAGTTCGGGGGCGGCTCGTACACCGC
>DAITAE010000039.1:1504-7743 GCA_036824445.1 Streptosporangiaceae bacterium
GCAGCGGGCCCGGCAGACCGCCTACCTCGTGCCGGGCCTCGCCATCCGGATCCGGGACGAGCGGCCCCCCGGCGACGACATCCCGGCGGCGCTGGCCGGCGCGGGGCTGACCCTGGCCGAGGTCGCCGCCGCTGAGGGCCCGGTGGCGGTGCCCGACGAATCCCGGCGGGCGGGCGGGGAGCGCGAGGAGGAGTTCCGGTTCGACGGGGGGATCAGCGAGTTCTGCGCGCACCTCTCGCCCGGAGAACCGGTCACCGGCGTGATCCGGCTCGCGGGTTCGGGACGGTTCACCGAGACGGTCCCGCTGCTCGACGAGCAGGGGCACATGACCCCGGAGGACGTGGAGCGCGAGCTGACCGTCGACGTGGCGCTGCGCTGGGATGCCGGATACGACACGGTGACCCGTTCGTTCGTCAACGTGATCGCCACCCCCAAGGGCGGGACGCACGTGACCGGCTTCGAGCGGGCACTGGTGCGGACGCTGAACGAGCAGCTGCGCGCGGCCCGGCTGCTGAGGAACGGCGACGAGCCGGCCGTCAAGGACGACGTGGCCGAGGGACTCACCGCCGTGATCGCCGTCCGGGTGCCGGAGCCCCAATTCGAAGGCCAGACCAAAGAGGTGCTCGGCACTCCGGCCGCATCACGGATCGTTGCACAGGTGGTGGCCGCCGAGCTGCGCGCGTTCTTCGAGTCACGCAGCCGGGCCAGCAAGCAGCAGGCGCGCGCGCTGCTGGAAAAGGTGGCCTCTGCGACGCGGGCCAGGATCGCGGCCCGCGAGCACCGCGACAACCAGCGCCGCAAGAACGCGCTGGCCACGTCGGCGCTCCCGGCCAAGCTGGTCGACTGCCGCAGCGCGGACGACCGCAGCGAGCTGTTCATCGTCGAAGGTGACTCCGCGCTCGGCACCGCCAAGCTAGCCCGCGACTCGGAGTTCCAGGCGCTGCTGCCCCTCCGCGGCAAGATCCTCAACGTGCAGAAGGCGTCGGTCGCCGACATGCTCAAGAACGCCGAGTGCGCTGCGATCATCCAGGTGATCGGGGCCGGCTCGGGCGCCTCCTTCGATCTGGACGCGGCTCGGTACCAGCGGGTCATCTTCATGTCCGACGCGGACGTGGACGGCGCGCACATCAGGTGCCTGCTGCTGACCCTGTTCCACCGGTACCTGCGCCCCATGCTGGATGCGGGCCGGGTGTTCGCCGCTGTGCCGCCACTGCACCGCATCGAGCTGCCCAGCCCGCGCAAGGGCCAGCACAAGTACCGCTACACCTACTCCGACGCCGAACTGCGGCGCACGCTGCTGGAACTCGAACGCAAGGGCCAGCGCTGGAAGGAGCCCGTGCAGCGGTACAAGGGGCTGGGCGAGATGGATGCGGGCCAGCTTGCGGAGACCACCATGGACCCCCGTCACCGGACCCTGCGCCGGATCAGGGTCGAGGACACCGCCGCCGCCAGCGCCATGTTCGATCTGCTCATGGGCAGCGAGGTGGCACCGCGGCGCGACTTCATCGTGGGCGGGGCGTCCGAGCTCGACCCGTCGCGCATCGACACCTGAGGGCTGCCCGGGGTTCTGGGATGGCCCGGCCCCGTTCGTGATCATGACATCACTATCGTTCGAAGCAGTAGTAATCCCATGATCACGGCGGCCGGATGGGCACAGGCGCGTCAGGCTGGCGGCGCCAGCCCGCCGAGCGCGGCCAGCGGCTGCCGCACCCGGACCCCGGACCCGTCCCGGCGCGGGTCGGCCTGCGGCAGGTCCACCGGCACCCCGGCGTCCGTCGCCCCGCGAGCGGGTGCCGGGCCCGCCCAGGCCAGCACCAGGGCGTCTTCACCCTTGAGGAACCGGTGACAGCGCACCCCCCCGGTCGCCCGGCCCTTTGCCGGGTACTCCCGGTAGGGAGTCACCTTCGCGGTAACACCCCCGGTGCCCGGCAGGGCGCCGGTCGTGCCGGCCACGGTCGCCACGACCGGCCCGGCCGCCGGGTCGCCGCCGGGCAACCCCCCCTTGCCCCCGGCCGCCCGCGCGGCGCCGGCCGGGGTCACGGCGCCGAACCAGAGCACAGATGCGCGCGGTGACAGCCGGATGCCCGCCATCCCGCCCGCGGCCCGGCCCTGTGGCCGCACGGTCCGGGCGGCGAACCGCAGCAGCTGGCCGTCGCTGGTGATGAACACCAGGTCCTGGTCCTCGCTGGTCAGCTGCACCGCGCCGACCACCCGGTCGGAATCCTTCAGCGCGATCACGTCGAACTCGCTGGAGCTGCCCGGGTAGTCCGGCGCGACCCGCTTGACGATCCCGGCCGCCGTGCCCAGCGCCAGCCCGGCGCTTGCGGCGTCGGCCGCGGCGAGGCCCACCACCCTCTCACCGGGCTCGAGCACCACGAACTCGCTGATGGGCGCCCCGCCGGACAGACCGGGCGAGTGGGCGCTTGGCGGCAGCGCGGGAATCTCCAGGACACCGAGTCTGATCATCCTGCCCAGCGAGGTCACCACGGCCACGCTGCCGCGCGCCGTAGCCTGCACCGCCGCGGTGATCGCGTCATGGGCCGCCCGCGGGCCCGGGGCTGCCCCACTCGGCCCGCCCCCGTCCTCACGTTCGGCATCCTGGGCCGCGGTCGCGGTCCTGGCGACCAGCCCGGCGGACGAGAGCAGGACCAGGCACGGGTCGTCCGCGACCTCGAGCGGGACGGCGGCCGTCCTGGCCGCACCCGCGCCCTCGAGCAGGACGGTGCGGCGCGGGTCGGCGAACCGCTTGGCGACGCTGGCGAGCTCCCCGGAGACCACCTCGCGGAGCCTGTCGTCCGACTCCAGGATCGCCGTCAGCTCGGCGATCTCGGCTTGCAGCGTGTCCCGCTCCCGCTCCAGCTCCAGCCGGTCGTAACGGGTCAGCCTGCGCAACGGCGTGTCCAGGATGTACTGCGCCTGCACGGCGGTCAGGTCGAACACCGACATCAGCCGTTCCTTGGCCGCCGCGGCGTCCTCACTGGTCCTGATGACCTCGATGACCTCGTCGATGTTGAGCAGCGCGATCACCAGGCCGTCGACCAGGTGCAGCCGGTCGGCGCGCCTGCGGCGCCGGTACTCGGTGCGCCTGCGCACGACCTCGATGCGGTGGTCGACGTAGATCTGCAGCAGATCGCGCAGGCCGAGCACCTTCGGCTGGCCGTCCACGAGCGCGACGTTGTTGATGCCGAACGTCTCTTCCATCGGCGTCAGCCGGTACAGCTCTTCCAGCACCGCATCGGGGTGGAAGCCGTTGCGGATCTCGATCACCAGGTGCAGGCCACGCTGCCGGTCGGTGAGGTCCTTCAGGTCGGAGATCCCGGCCAGCTTCTTGGCCTGCACCAGATCCTTGATCCGCGCGATCACCTTCTCCGGGCCGACGCCGTACGGAAGCTCGGTGATCACGATCCCGGTCCGCCGCGGGGTGATCTTCTCGACCCTGGCCGTGGCGCGGGTGCGGAACGTGCCGCGCCCGGTCTCGTACGCCTCCCTGATCCCGTCCAGACCGACGATCTTGCCGCCGGTCGGCAGGTCCGGGCCCGGCACGAACCGCATGAGCTCGTCCAGACCCGCCTCCGGGCTGGAGATCAGGTGCCGGGCCGCGGCGATCACCTCGCCGAGGTTGTGCGGGGCCATGTTGGTGGCCATGCCGACGGCGATCCCGGAGGCGCCGTTGACGAGCAGGTTGGGCAGCCCCGCCGGGAGCACCTCGGGCTGGGTCTCGGTGCCGTCGTAGTTCGGCTGGAAGTCGACGGTGTCCTCGTCGATCGAGCCGACCATCTCCAGCGCCGCGGCGGTCAGCCTGGCCTCGGTGTACCGCATCGCGGCCGGTGCGTCGTCGCCGCCGAGCGAGCCGAAGTTCCCGTGCCCGTCCACCAGTGGCAGGCGCATCGCGAACGGCTGCGCCATCCGGACCAGCGCGTCGTAGATGGCGCTGTCGCCGTGCGGGTGCAGCCGCCCCATGACCTCGCCGACCACGCGGGCGCACTTGACGTGGCCGCGGTCGGGGCGCAGCCCCATTTCGCCCATCTGGTAGAGGATCCGGCGCTGCACCGGCTTCAGGCCGTCCCTGGCGTCCGGCAGCGCGCGCTGGTAGATGACCGAGTAGGCATATTCGAGGTAGCTGCCCCGCATCTCCTCGGCGACGTCAATGTCGAGGATGTTCTCTTCGAAATCCTCCGGGGGCGGGGTTGTGGTGGTGCGTCTGGCCATGTCCGCCATTGTGCCGCCTGCGACCGTCAACCATGCCTAACGAAGCCGCGTGGCGCGGGTAGTGGCGGTCCGCCGGGCCGTGCGTGCCTGGTCTAAGCCCAGCCGCTCAAGCCCGGACGGACGTGCGCGGTCAGGTGGCGGAGAAGCCGCCGTCTACGTAGATGAGCTGGCCGGTTATGTAGGCGCTGGCCCGGCTGGCGAGGAAGACGGCGATGCCCTCGAAGTCGGTGGCCTCACCGTTGCGGCCGATCATGGTGCGGGCGGCGAGCGCGGCCGAGCGCGCCGGGTCGCTCGCCACATCGGCGGTGAGCGGGGTGGCGACGAAGCCGGGGGCGATGGCGTTGCAGCACACGCCGTGAGGGGCCCAGGCCTCGGACTGGGAGCGGGTGAGCGAGACCAGGCCGCCCTTGGCGGCGCCGTAGCCGCCGCTGTTGCCGAACGCGCGCACCGCCTGCTGGGAGACGATGTTGATGATCCGTCCCCAGCCGCGGCCGGCCATCGCGGGGCCGAAGCGCTGGCCCAGCAGGAATGGGGCGGTGAGGTTGACGGCCATCAGCCGGTCCCAGTCGTCGGCCGTCAGTTCGGCCAGCGGCGGGCGAATGTTGAGGCCTGCCGCGTTCACCACGATGCCGGGCTCGCCGAAAGGGCTGGTGGCCGCGGCCGCGGCCCGCTCCACGCTGGCCCGGTCGGCGAGGTCGGCGCTGACCGACGCGGCGTTGCAGCCGTCGGCCCGCAGCCACGCGACGGTGCCCGCGAGCGCCGCCTCGCCCCGCGCCAGCACGACCACCTGCGCGCCCGCCCGGCCCAGCGCGCCAGCCATGGCCCGGCCGATGCCCGAGCTGCCCCCGGTCACCAGGGCAACCCGGCCCTCCAGCGAGAACAGCCCGTCAAGGAACCCGGTCACGGCTCATCCTCATGATCACGGACACTTTAGGTGCTATTCGCACGCGATCGTCCGTGATCATGGACCACGGGGATCGCGGAGCAGCGGGGCCTGCGGGGCCCGGGGAGGTTAGAGCACGGGGCGGGCGCCGGCCAGCCCCAGTGCGCGCGCCGCCAGCCGGCAGCCGCTTGCCAGTGCTTCCATCGGCGGCTTCTTGTCCAGCCAGGGAGGAAGGAAACCGGCACAAAACGCGTCCCCCGCTCCCGTGCCGTCCACGAACTTCTCGACTGGCTGCGCCGGAACCCGGACCGGGTCCCGCCCGTTGGCGAACACGGCACCATCGGCGCCGAGTTTCACCACCACCTGCGGATACCAGGCGGTCAGCACCCGGATCGCCTGCATCGGATCGTCTCGCCCGGTGAGTACGGTCGCCTGTGCGCTGTTCACGAACAGCAAGGTGGCGCCGCCAGTCATGTCCAGGAAGGGCTCGGCGCCGAGCCGCTCGAGCGGAGCGGCCGAGGCACCGTCAACCGAGACGTTCATCTCCGCCTCGACCGCCCGCTCCATCGCGGTCACGGCGGCCGACCTCGAGCCCTCGTTCAGCAGCGTATAGCCGGAAATGTGCAGGTGACATCCGGGTGCGAACAGGTCCTTGGGCAGGTCATCGGGCGACAGGACGGCGTTGGCGCCGGGGTCGGAGAGCATCGTCTGATCGCCCTTATGGGTGATCATCACGACGCACATGCCCGTTGGCCTTTCGGGGTCCATCACGAGCCGTGCGTCCACCCCGTAGCCCATCAGTTCCATATCCCTGTTGCGCCCGGCGATGTCGGCACCACGCCGCCCGACGAAGGCCACCTCGGCACCATCCACGGCCAGCCACGCGGCGATGTTGGCGCCCGAACCGCCGCCATGCATGGTGACGGTGGCGGGAGTGTCGCTGCCCTTGGCGAGGGGAAGCGCAGCGTGGGCGACCGTATCGGTCATCAGGTCGCCAACGACGACAACGCGCGTCATGTTTCACCACCTTGATCACTGAACGGAGGCCGGCGACGCGGCCCTCCCGCGGGCGCAGGGCTGGCGGATTAAAACCTAACACGGTGGATGAGCCCGACTCGAGGCGTTCCACATTGAATCCCTGATCGGC